>NZ_JAQQPS010000018.1:0-137715 GCF_036688685.1 Massilia sp. S19_KUP03_FR1
CAGGGAACGTACCGTTATTGTCTCAGGTTGCGGCACCGGCGGGAACGGGAGCGCCTTAATTAATCAGCGTTTCCCTAAATGTTACAAACAACCTAACCTGGAGAATATTATTAAAGTATTAACGGAAATGGAAGTGGATCAGGTCTCTGGTAGTGGCGCTGGTAGAGCGATCGCCAAAGCTGGTGTAGTGACGGGCAGTGCGGCGATCGGTACTTATATCGGCGCAGCAAGGCTTGGCGCAACCTTAGGCATGGCAGCGGGGCCAGTTGGTGCAGTTGCCGGTGCAATGATTGGTGCAGGAATTGTATATATGTACTACGGCGCTTAATGGTTTGAGCAGGGGTGATCTTATAGTGGTCACTCCTCTTTTAATATCGGAAGGAGTACACTATGTCATTGCTGAACAATCATCTGAAAATCTCGGCTGTCAGATATCCATTTCCTCTTTGGCGCTATCTTCTACTCTTTCAATCTTGGGTTCAGCTAGGATCTTGGGCCGTTACGATATTGCTCACAATGCTGATAATCTCAGGAGTAATAACGTTATTCGGTGATCCCTCATACTCCGTGGAAAGTATTCTAGTGGGTGCTGCCATTGGGTCACTAGCTTCTGTGATGTTAGTCGTCCGAGCTGAGTTCGATGTGCTATCGAATCCTGAAAAATCGGTTAAGCTATTGCGAGGTCAGCTGGAATCAATGGGTTACGTGCTTGTATCCTCAGGCGCCAAATTGACTATTTATCGTCCTAAACTTCCGCGTTTTTTGAGATGGGAAGAGGGAAACGTTTTCATCCATAATTACGAAGATAAAATAACCGTTGTTGGTGGGATAGTGGTTCTGAAAAACATCCGGCGTTTTTACTGAGGGTGGCTTGAATTAGATTAATTGAGTCAAATATCTTATGTCAATTTCTAAATCTTAAGAGAGAAAAAAATGCAAATCTTAACCAGTCTTGAAATTAGTAAAGTTTCTGGCGGCATAATTGTTGAAACTTCGTACGAAAGCGTTCCTGCTGCTTGGTGGGTTCAGCGTAAGATTGCTTTGCCGCTGACTATGCCTCAGCCGATGTCCCCGGGGCTGTTTACAAAATAAATTCAAATATTTTGCATTTTCAATCTAACGAAATTGAAGAATGTTAGACTGATTCGAAGGCCAAGTATGGGAGTAGACTGGTAATTGATGAAGCTCGTGGTAAACACTTGGTCATTCTAAATGCAAAAAAGCAGCAACGATAAAATCGTTGCTGCTTTTTTCGTCCTGCGAATTCGTGGTAGGCCGTGCGGGATTCGAACCTGCGACCAACGGATTAAAAGTCCGCTGCTCTACCAGCTGAGCTAACGACCCCGAAAGAGGCGAGATTATAGCGCAAAATGTCAGTGCGCGGGGCCGGCTGCGCAAGGAAGTTGACATTGAGTGTTGAAGGGTTATCGCGAATTGGCGGGATCTGGAAGCCGCTCAACGACTAAATTCTACTGGGAAGAAAATGCGCGTTACGCTGATGTGATTTTTGAGTCTGCCGTACGCGCCGACGACACTGGCGTCATCGAGAAAGCAGAGCGCCTGAAGCAGTGTTATCAGACGAAAAAAAGCAGCAACGATAAAATCGTCACTGCTTTTCTTGTCCTGCGAATTCGTGGTAGGCCGTGCGGGATTCGAACCTGCGACCAACGGATTAAAAGTCCGCTGCTCTACCAGCTGAGCTAACGACCCCGAAAGAGGCAAGATTATAGCCCATGATCTCTCGTTGCGCTAGTGCAAAGATGCGTGGATGAAAATTAAGCCAGGGCTGCCGTGACTTTCAGCACTTCTTCGGCCGTCGTCACCCCTTCGACGATCTTCATGGCGCCGGCGATGCGCAGCGGCTTCATGCCGTCGAGCACGCTCTGGCGCCGCAGCGCGTGCAGGTCGGTCTCCTTGCCCACCAGTTGCGTGAACGACTCCGTGATCGTCAGCAGCTCGTAAATACCGGTACGGCCGCGGTAACCGGTCTGGCGGCATTCCGGGCAGCCGATCGGGCGGTAGATGACGGCTGGCTTGGGAATGTTCCAGGCGCCGCCGATGCTCTGCCAGATGTCGTCCTGCAGGGAGCCGTCCGGCGCCTTGCAAGCCGGGCACAGCGTGCGCACCAGGCGCTGGGCCATCACGCCGATCAGCGTCGCTTCCAGCAGGTAATGTGGCACGCCCAGCTCGAGCAGGCGCATCACGGCCGCCGGGGCGTCGTTGGTGTGCAAGGTCGACAGCACCAGGTGGCCGGTCAGCGCCGCCTGGATCGCCATCTCGGCCGTGCCCAGGTCGCGGATCTCGCCGACCATGATGATGTCGGGATCTTGCCGCATCAGCGCTTTGACGCCATCGGCGAAGGACAGGTCGATGCCCGGCTGTACCTGCATCTGGTTGAATGCCGCTTCCACCATCTCGATCGGGTCTTCCACCGTGCACACATTGACTTCGCTCGTCGCCAGCGCCTTCAAGGTCGTGTACAGCGTCGTCGTCTTGCCGGAGCCGGTCGGGCCCGTGACCAGGATGATGCCGTGCGGACGTTTTGTCAGCGCGTCCCAGCGCAGCGCGTCGTCCGGCGGGAAGCCCAGTTCGGGCAAGGTCTTGACCACCACTTCCGGATCGAAAATCCGCATCACTAGTTTTTCGCCGAACGCGGTCGGCAAGGTCGACAGGCGCAGCTCGACTTCCTGGCCGCCCTGCGTGCGCGTCTTGATGCGACCATCCTGTGGGCGGCGCTTTTCGATGACGTCCATGCGGCCCAGCAATTTGATGCGGGCAGTCATGGCGATCATCACCGCGGCCGGCACCTGGTAGACCTGGTGCAGCACGCCGTCGATGCGGAAGCGGATGACCGCGACGTCGCGTTTCGGTTCCAGGTGAATGTCCGAGGCGCGCTGCTCGAACGCATAGCCCCACAGCCAGTCGACGATGTTGACGATGTGCTGGTCATTCGCATCGAACTGTTTGTTCGCCTTGCCCATTTCGACCAACTGCTCGAAATTGTTGCGCATCGCCATGTCCTGCGCGTTCGACTTGCTGGCATTGCGGATCGATTTGGCCAGCGCGAAAAATTGCGCGGTGTATTGGGCGATGTCGAGCGGGTTGGCGATGACCAGCGAGATCTTGCGCCGCGATACCTTGGCGATCTCGCTTTCCCAGTCTTTCTGGAACGGGTCGGCAGTGGCCACGACCAGCGTGTCGCTTGTCAGTTCCAGCGGCAGGATATGAAATTTTGCGGCGTAGCTGGCCGACATCACATCGGCCACCTTGGTGAAATCGATGCGCAGCGGGTCGATGCGCGCAAACGGCAGGCCGACCTTGCTGGCCAGCCACTCGGTCAGCAGGTCGAGCGTCATCATGCGGTGCAGCGGCTGACACGAGACCAGCTTGCATTGCGCCACGGCCACCAGCGGATGCATGTGGCCGGTGGCGTTTCTCAGGATGCCCTGGGCTTGCGCGAAATGGGCCTTGACGCCGTTCTTGTCGACGATACCGTCGGCCAGCAGCCACGAGAACAGCATTTGCAGGTCGAGTGCGCGCGGTATCACGGGTTTCGGTGGGGCCGGCTCGATGTGGCTTGCAGCGGGGAGGGGGACGGCTGGATAGGCGTTGTCGTTCAAGATTCACTCCGTCTGCTGCAAAAGTCTAGCGGTTGGCCTGCATGCCCTTGAGCCATGATTTGGCCGGCAATTTGGTGGCGGCGACAATCGCCGCGGCGCGTGCTGCCAGCGCCGCATCGTCGATGGTGCGCCTGGTTTTGAAACACAGCGCTACCACATTGCCGTCGTGCACTTCGGGCAGACAGATCACGTCGTCGAAGGCGAATTTCATGGCCTTGATGTTCTTGGCAAAGCTCGGATGGTCGCCGAACAGGTTGACCGTCATGATGCCCTGTTCGGTCAGGCAGGCGTTGCACGACTGGTAAAACTCGGGCGTGTCGAGCACCGGGCCGCGCGCGGTGGCGTCGTACAGGTCACACTGCAACACGTCGAACCCGCCCAGGTTGGCCGGATCGTCGACAAAATCCATCGCATCCATTTCCAGCACCGACAAGCGTTCATCTTCGGGTGGCAGCTTGAACATGCTCGCGCAGATCGCTACCACCGAGGCGTTCAATTCGACTGCCGTCACGCGCGCCTCGGGAAACTGGCGATAGCAGAACTTGGTCAGCGTGGCTGCCCCCAGTCCCAGCTGGGCAATGGCGGCGGGCGCCTCGATGTACAGCATCCACGCCATCATCTGCTGCGCGTATTCCAGCTCCGGCCAGTCCGGCTTGCGCAGGCGCATTGCGCCCTGCACCCATTCGGTACCGAAGTGCAGATAGCGCACGCCATCCTGTTCAGACAGCGTGACAGGCGCAAACTTCGGTTTGCGGGCGGGACGGCGGGAGGATTCGACTTGTTCGATGGATTTACGTTTGATGAGCATAGGACGCCTGATTCAGTCGCCCTATTATCAGTGGTGGCGTTCCCGCAGCGCAAGTAAAACCGGGTAAAGGCGCCCGATGGCGGCGCCCTTTGGCCAGGATTTCGGCACGCGGATACTGGAAATGGACACAGCTTTGCCCATCAAACCACGCGCTGGCGGCAAACTGGCGCTGTATTTATTTTGAAAAGGAGACACGCATGAAGCTGCACTACCTGCCATTCCTCGTCATCGCCGCAGCACCCGCTTGTGCCGCTGACTGGAACGCGCCCCAGGAGCCGTTCGCCCTGTATGGCAATACGTATTATGTCGGCCCGCATGGGGTCAGTTCGGTACTGATCACCTCGCCGGCCGGGCATATCCTGATCGACGGCGGCAGCCCCGAATCGCCCGCGCAGATTGCACAGCACATTCGCCAGCTGGGGTTCAGGATCGAGGACGTCAAATATATCCTCAATTCGCACGAACACTTCGACCATGCCGGCGGTATTGCCGAACTGCAGCGCCTGTCCGGCGCGGCGGTACTTACCAGTACTGCTGGTGCCGCTGTCCTGCGCACCGGCTTGTCCAACAAGGACGATCCGCAATTTACCGACTTGCCTTCGACGCTGGCGCCGGTTGCCCGGGTTGAGGCGATTGCCGACGGTGGCGTGCTCACGGTCGGCCCACTGCGCGTCACCGCCCACTACACGCCGGGACATGCGCCGGGTGGCGTCAGCTGGACCTGGCAATCGGTGGAGGAGGGCGTGGCGGCAAACATGGTGTACGCGGACAGTTTGAGCGCGGCTGCAGCAAAACCGTATCGGTTTCGCGACCATCCCGCCGTCGTCGCCAGCTTGACGCGGTCGATTGCAGCCATTGCTGCGCTACCGTGCGATATTCTGATTTCTGCGCATCCAGAGGCCAGCGAACTGTGGGAACGCTTTGAAAAGGCGAAGGTGCAAGGCCACACCGGCTTTATCGACCGCAACGCCTGCCGCGCCTACGCCGCCAAGGCCAGCGCCCGTCAGGCCAGCGTATTGGCGAAAGAAGGAGGGCAGCCATGAAGCGCTGGCGCACTGCCTGCATGCTGCTAGCGGCCAGCGTGCAGGCCCACGCCGCCGCGTGGGTGGCAAGCCCACAACTGGCGCAGTTGTTCCAGCAGAAGGGGGTAACGGGCACCTTCATCGTCCACGACGTCAGCGCCGACGTCTACACCGTGCACGACCGCGCCCGCGCCGAAACGCGCTTTATCCCGGCGTCGACGTACAAAATCCCGAACACCCTGATCGGCCTGGCCACGGGTGCTGTGGCGAGCGTCGACACCGTCCTGCCCTACGGCGGCAAGCCGACCTTGCGCCCGGATTGGGCGCACGACATGTCACTGCGCGACGCCATCAAGATCTCGAATGTGCCGGTATATCAGGGCCTGGCGCGCCGCATCGGCATGGCCGCCATGCAGGCCAATTTGCGCAAACTGAACTACGGCAATATGGACCCGGGCACCGAGGTCGACACCTTCTGGCTGAAGGGGCCCTTGAAGATCAGCGCCGCCGAGCAGACCGTCTTCCTGGAGCGGCTGGCACAGGACCAGTTGCCGTTCCAGAAAGCCGCGATGGCCGCCGTGCGCGACATCACGCGTCAGCCCGGCGCTGCCGACCTGCACGCCAAAACGGGCTGGTGCGACGGACCGTCCGAGACCGTCGATTTAGGCTGGTGGGTGGGTTGGATCAACAAGGACGGTAAGCTGTACAGCTTTGCGCTGAACATCGATATCCCCGATGGTGCAACCGACCAGCGCGTGGCACTGGGCAAGGCCGCGCTGACATCGCTGGGATTGCTGCCGGAATAAAAAAAGCGGCCGAGCGGCCGCTTTTTTGGAATGCATGCCGCTATTTAATAGTCGGCAGGCGTGGCCGATACGCGCAGGCGCACGCGTTGGCCTGGATCGCGGCGCATGATTTCGGTGTAGTTGTGGCCGCGGTATTCGTAGGTCACTTCGTAGCCGTTGGTACGCTCTTCGTACGCTTCGACCGTGCGGCAGCGCTGCACTGCCTGCTCCTGCATGCCTTGCGGCTGGTTGGACACGCTGTTCGCTTCGGTATTGTTACCGACCACGGCGCCGGCGATGGCGCCGGCAGCGGTGGCGACCGAACGGCCATTGCCGCTACCGACCTGGTTACCCAGCAAGCCGCCGACCAGGCCGCCAATGATGGCGCCGCCACCGCCGCCAGTGCGTTGCGGTGCTTGCGTCTGCACATAATCGGTACGGCATTCCTGGCGCGGTGTGCGCACTTGTTCGACGCGCGGCTGAACCCGAACGACCTTGCCGAAATCTTCAAAATCTGCGGCTTGCGCCAGCGGCAATGCGCAGACGCCCAGCGCGGAAATAATCAATTTGGTGGAAACGTTCATGTCAATCCTCTTCATGTGGGCCCGATGACCCGTTGGTTTTACTGCCATATTCGTATAGTAAGCCGTCCCCTTGTAAAGCTGTGCGTCTACATGGCAACAAAGTGTAACAGGGGCGACATCACCTCGACAGCTGGCCGATGATGGTCTGGCGGCACCAATATCGTGCATTTTGGGTGAATATTGCGCTATGGATCACATTCGGGTTGATTCACGTAACACAAAACGTTACTCTTACAGAAATGTTTGATCTATTCGCCATGGGAAACTATACGGCCTGGACGTTGCAGGGCGACTTTTGAGGGAAAAATGAGTTTGTTGATGAGAGTGCCGCCCAATCTTGTGCAATCCATCCGTGCATTCCGGGTCACCGAATTGCAGGAGGAAGCCGCGCGCCTGGGCCAGCATTTCTTGTACGCCCATTGCGCCGATACACTGACCAAACAGCAGGTCTGCGCGCGCATCGGCGAGAATTTTTTCTTTCCTAAACCGTGTAGCAAGAATTTCGACGCCTTGCGCCTGTGCCTGACCGAGACAATTGCCGCGGCGGGGACGCAGCCGGGGTTTATTGTGGTGCTGGAGCAACTTCCAAATACCCAGAAGTTTGACAAGGAAGCACGCGAGACCTTGCTGGATGTGTTTCGCGATGCCGCCGAGTTCTGGGGCGATAAACGGGTGCCGTTCAGGGTGTTTTATTCGTTCGAGTAAGACGGCGGCCTTGCCGGACTAATTTGTTGGCGCCGGCGCTCGGGTTACAATGGCGGCCATGAAAAACATCGTCATCCTCATTTCCGGGCGCGGCAGCAATATGGAAGCGGTCGTGCGCGCGCTTGATGCCGAGCACTGGCCGGCGCGCATCGCTGCCGTCATCAGCAACAAACCCGATGCTGCCGGACTGGCCTTTGCCGCCAGCCGCGGCATCCCGACGGCCGTCGTCGCCAACAAAGCATTCGCCACGCGCGCCGCGTTCGACGCCGCGTTACAGGAAACGATCGACCGGTTTGCGCCCGACCTGGTGGTGCTGGCCGGCTTCATGCGCATTCTCACCGCGCCGTTCGTCGAACATTATGCCGACCGCATGCTGAACATTCACCCGTCGCTGCTGCCATTGTTTCCTGGCCTGCACACGCATGAAGCGGCGCTGGCTGCCGGCCATGCGGAGCACGGCGCAACGGTGCATTTCGTTACCCCCGAACTCGACCACGGCCCGGTCGTGGCCCAGGCGCGCATTCCCGTGCATCCCGGCGACACGCCGGACCTGCTCGCACAGCGCCTGCTCACTGAAGAACACAAGCTCTACCCATACGCCATCCGCCTGTTCGTCGAAGACAGGTTGATCATCGAACAAGGCGATGTCCGCATCCTTGAAGCCAGCAGCATTTAATTACACATTAGGACCACCATGAGATTGCCACCAGCGATACTCGGCAATACTGAAGAAGTATTGCGCGAGATTTTGCGTTTCACCGCGCCTGCCGACACCACCCTGTCGCGCTACTTCAAAGACCACCCGCGCCTCGGTTCGCGCGAACGTGGTGCCGTTGCCGAGGGCATCTACGCGGTGCTGCGCAATAAATCATTCTTTACCGACTTCGCCGAAGCCGGTTCCAGCCCGACCATGCGCCGCCTGACCATCATGGGCCTGGCCGAAGCCATGGGTGTCGATTCGCTGGGCGGCCTGACCGACGACGAAACCGCGTTTTTGAACCGCATCAATGAAATCGACCGCAAGCTGATGCCGGTGCAAATGCGTTCGAACCTGCCAAAGTGGTTGTTCGACAAATTCGTGGCCCAGTACGGCCAGGAAGAAACGCTGAAAATGGCCGAGGCCCTGAACCAGCCGGCGCCGCTCGATCTGCGTGTCAATTCCATCAAGACCACGCGTGAAGACGCCATGACGCGCCTGCTCGAAGCGCCTGTCGCGGCGATCCCGACGCCGTTTGCGCCGCTGGGTCTGCGCGTGCTGAAAAAGCCGGCGCTGCAAAACCTGCCGATTTTTAAAGAAGGCGGCATCGAGGTGCAGGACGAGGGCAGCCAGATCCTGTCGCAAATTGTCGGCGCCAAGCGCGGCGAAATGGTGGTCGATTTCTGTGCCGGCGCCGGCGGCAAGACGCTGGCCCTGGGCGCCCTGATGCGCAACACCGGCCGCCTGTACGCCTTCGACGTGTCGGAAAAGCGCCTCGCCAAACTGAAACCACGCATGGCCCGCAGCGGCCTGTCGAACGTGCACCCGGTGCAGATCGCGCACGAACGCGACGCCAAAGTCAAACGCCTGGCCGGCAAGATCGACCGCGTGCTGGTCGACGCGCCGTGCAGCGGCATGGGCACCCTGCGCCGCAATCCTGACGTCAAATGGCGCCAGAAGGAAGATTCGATCCTGGAAATGCAGGAAAAGCAGATCGGCATCCTGGACGGCGCGGCGCGCCTGCTCAAGGGCGGCGGCCGCCTGGTGTACGCCACCTGCAGCCTGCTGGAAGAAGAAAACCAGCGTGTGGCCGAGAATTTCCTGGCAACGCATCCGGAATTCGACCTGGTGCCGATGAGCACGGTGCTGGCCGAACAAAAGATTCCGCTGGAAATGGGCGACTACCTGGTGCTGTTGCCGCACATTCACCAGACCGACGGCTTCTTTGCCGCCGTGTTTGAACGCAAGGCGATCGTACCGAAGCCACCGCGCGTCAAAGACGACGAAGTCGCTGAAGAAGAATAAGCCTGCCGTATGCTGATCGTTGACCTGCTGACCGACCTGTTCGACGACTTCAGGAATCCTGCCCTGTTGTGGCAGGCGCTGGCGATCGCCGTGTCGATCGGGCTGGGTGCCGGCGCCTCGCGCCTGGCGCACCGCTACCTGCTGGCAGGGCGGGCGCAGGACACCGGCTTTCGCCGCATCGGGGTCGACAGTTTCGGCCGCGTGATCGGGCCCTTGATGGTGGTCGGCTACCTGGCGCTGTCGAAAGTCGTGTTGCTCAAACAACACCTGGACATCAAGCTGTTGAAGGTGGCGTTTCCGATCTTTCTGTCGCTGGCGGCGATCCGGCTGGTGTTTTATGTGCTGCGCCGGGTATTCGGCCGGCGTGGCCAGCTCGGTGGCGCCTTCAAAACCTTCGAACGCATTTTTGTGTTTGTGGCGTGGCTGGCCGTGGTGCTGTATTTCATTGGCGTGTGGGACGATATTCTCGCCTACCTCGATGTGCACACGCTGCCCATCGGCGGTAAAAAAGGGACCTCGCTCGCCACCATCCTGCAGGCGGCGGCAACCGTGGTTGTGATGCTGACGGTGGCGCTTTGGGCAGGTTCGGCCATTGATGAGCGCCTGATGCACATCGAAACCATGCACTCCTCGATGCGCGTGGTGCTCGCACGCATGACCCGCGCCGTCCTGATCCTGGTTGCCGTACTGCTCAGCCTGCAAACGGTGGGGCTTGACCTGACCGTGCTGTCGGTATTCGGCGGCGCACTGGGCGTTGGTGTCGGTCTCGGCATGCAAAAGATCGCCAGCAATTATGTGTCCGGCTTTGTCATCCTGCTCGAGCGCAGCCTGTCGATCGGCGACATGATCACCGTCGACAAATACTCGGGACGCGTGAGTCGCATCAATTCGCGCTATACCGTGCTGCAGGGCGGCGATGGCGTCGAGACCGTGTTACCAAACGAAATGCTCATCTCGAGCGCGGTGCAAAACCAGTCGCTGTCGTCGCCGTCGGTGCGCGCCGCGACCCGTGTGACGGTGGCGCATGGGAGTGACCTCGCCGTGGTGATGCCCCTGCTCGCCGCGCAGGTTGTCGGCGTCGAGCGCGTGCTGGAAACGCCGGCGCCCGCAGTGGCCATCACCCGCTTCGCGCCCGACGGCTATGAGCTGGAAATCGGGTGCTGGGTTGCCGACGCCCAGAATGGCACGGGCGGTGTCGTCAACGAAATCAATCGCCGTATTTACGACCTGATTGCCAGCGGCCAGGTCAGACTTGGTTACCCTCATGTCGATTCAACATTACTTGATGCGCATATTGCGCTGGTTGTGTCGCGTATCGTGCAGCCAGATGTAAATTCCGCGTGAATGTCCACACGGATTCTGTTGTGCAGCACTAGTTATGCGTAAAATGTAAGGGGTCGATTGCCTCACTGAAAGTCGACTTAGCAGACCTGCAATTCACACTGGAGCAATATGAATTTGTTCGGCAACATTCTGGAATTCCTCGACGGCGGCCTGGTTGGTTTGAGCGCATGGCAAGTCGTCATTTACACGCTTGTCGTCACGCACATCACGATCGCCGCTGTCACGATTTACCTGCACCGTCACCAGGCGCACCGCGCGCTCGAACTGCACGCCATCCCGAGTCACTTTTTCCGCTTCTGGCTGTGGCTGACCACGGGCCAGGTTACCAAGGAATGGGCCGCGATTCACCGCAAGCACCACGCCAAGTGCGATACCGAAGAAGACCCGCACAGCCCGGTCACGCGCGGCATCAAAAAAGTATTTTTCGAAGGCGCCGAGCTGTACCGCGCTGAGAGCAAGAACCTGGAAACCATGGAAAAGTATGGCCATGGCACGCCGACCGACTGGCTCGAACGCAACCTGTACACGCGCTTTTCGTGGCAGGGCGTGGTCCTGCAACTGGCGTTGAACTTTGCCCTGTTCGGTGTGATCGGCATCACCATCTGGGCCATCCAGATGATGTGGATCCCGATCATGGCAGCCGGCGTTGTGAATGGCATCGGCCACTGGTGGGGTTACCGCAACTACGATTGCGCCGACGCTGCCACCAACATTTTCCCTTGGGGCATCCTGATTGGCGGCGAAGAGCTGCACAATAACCACCACACCTATGCCACCTCGGCGAAGTTGTCGAGCAAGTGGTACGAGTTCGATATCGGCTGGCTCTACATCCGCATCCTGGAAACCATGGGCCTGGCCAAGGTCAAGAAAGTGGCGCCGGCGCCGAAGTTCGCCAAGGACAAGCTGGTCGTTGACCTGGAAACCCTGCAATCGGTGATCGCCAACCGCTACGACGTGATGGCCAAGTACGCCAAGTCGGTCAAGCTGGCTTGCCGCGATGAGTTCGAAGAACTGCGCCAAAAGAACGAATTGCAAAAGCCATTCCTGAAAACCTCGCGCAAATTGCTGCAGCGCGAGCCGGCCAAGCTGGCCGAACCGCAACAGCAGCACCTGGTCGAGCTGTTCCAGCACAGCAAGGCGCTCGAAACGATGCACCACATGCGCGTGGAACTGGGCGCGATCTGGGAACGTTCCAGCGCGACCCGCGAACAGTTGCTGCACCAGTTGCAGGACTGGTGCGTGCGCGCCGAAAAATCCGGCATCAAGTCTCTGGAAGAGTTTTCGATGCGGCTGCGCAGTTACGCGTAACGCACTTCGGCTTGCAAACAGCAGCGGCTCCCTCGGGAGCCGCTTTGCTATTCTGCTTACAGCTTGAAACGCTTTTTACACCACGATCCACAGCTTTTGTTATCCCTACCTGACACACTGTGGCTGTCACTTACACATCACTTCGGAGCATAAAATGAGACTCGTTACCCAACAAATCGTGCGCATCGCCGCTGTCCTGGCCTTGACCGTCGCCTCCACCTCGGCATTTGCCCAAAGTGCCGAATACCGGCGCGGCTTCGACGACGGGTTTGCCGCCGGCCAACGCGCCAGCCAGGGTGGTCCTGGCCCGCGTCCGGGTTGGGACCGGATTCACGTGGACGAGGCGGAATATGGCGTGCGCGGGGCCATGTGCGATGCGCGCCAGGCGGTGCGCAATGCGCTCGACCGCGATGGTGGCGCAGTGACCGCCAACAACCGCCTGTGCGGCGATCCGGCGCGCGGTGCGCAGAAGCGTCTTTCCATCGTCTACCGCTGCGGCGACAGCGAACCGGTGCGCGTGGTGGCGCGTGAAGAAGAAACGCTGCGCCTGAGCTGCCGCCGCTAACCGGACTGAGCAGCAAAAAAAAGCCGCCCACTGCGAAGTGGGCGGCTTTTTCAATCAACGCAGAGCAATTACTTGATCTTGGTTTCTTTGTACGTCACGTGCTTGCGTGCTTTAGGATCAAACTTGATGATCTCCATTTTTGCAGGCATGGTGCGCTTGTTCTTGGTGGTCGTGTAGAAGTGACCCGTACCTGCAGTCGATTCCAGCTTGATTTTGTCGCGGCCAGTTTTTGCCATGATAGCTCCCTAATTAAACTTTAATGCCACGGGCGC
Source organism: Massilia sp. S19_KUP03_FR1 (assembly GCF_036688685.1). Taxonomy (NCBI): domain Bacteria; kingdom Pseudomonadati; phylum Pseudomonadota; class Betaproteobacteria; order Burkholderiales; family Oxalobacteraceae; genus Massilia; species Massilia sp. S19_KUP03_FR1. The sequence goes on from NZ_JAQQPS010000018.1 coordinate 13,016, forward strand.
GCATGTCGACCAGGACGGCATCGATGCCGACTTTGTCGATGGTGCGCAGACCGGCGTTCGACAAGCGCAGGGAGACCCAGCGGTTTTCGGATTCGACGTAGATGCGACGGTTCTGCAAGTTCGGCAGGAAACGACGCTTCGTTTTGTTGTTAGCGTGGGAGACGTTGTTACCAACCATCGGGCCCTTGCCAGTTACTTCGCAAACACGTGCCATAACGCACTCCTAAATAAACTTCCGAATTCGGAAAAACGAGAGTATAGCGCGAAAATCATCGCGGAATCAATCACTTGCAGAAAACAATTGTGACTTATAACTATGATTTAATTTAACATTGTTAAATGCCGTAAATCCTGGCTGGATTCCCTGCAGGGCGCGCGCCGCGGATGCGAGATCGAACATACAATTTTCATCCGGCGCCGACAAACCAACAGGAGACAACCATGATCGACCTGCATTACTGGACCACACCGAATGGCCACAAGATCAGCATCTGTCTGGAAGAAATGCGGCTCGCTTACAAGATCGTTCCCGTGGATATCAGCAAGGATGAACAATTTGCGCCAGCCTTCCTGGCCATCGCCCCGAACAACAAGATCCCGGCCATTGTCGACCATGCCCCGCTCGACCATGGCGCGCCGTTGGCGCTGTTCGAGTCGGGCGCCATCCTCACTTACCTGGGCGACAAGACCAACAAATTCTTGCCAAGCAACCCAAGGGGCCGTGCGACTGTGGCGCAATGGCTGTTCTGGCAGGTCGGTGGCCTGGGCGCGATGGCGGGCCAACTGCATTTCTTCCAGAGCCTGGCGCCGCAGCACGTGCCGTTCGCGATTGCCCGCTTCGAAAAAGAAGTCAAGCGCATCTATGCCGTGCTGGACAGGCAGCTGGCGAACCACGCCTTCATTGCCGGAACCGACTACACGATTGCCGATATGGCGGTGTTCACGTGGGCTGCCACGTATGACATGCTGAAGCTGCGCATCGAACAATATCCCCATGCGCTGCGCTGGCTGGAAAAGGTGTCGGCCCGTCCGGCAGTCCAGCGCGCGTATGGGATCGCCAAAAAAATCAATCCGGACGCACCCATGCCGGCGCTGTTCATGTAATTGCTTACAACTGCCCGTTCTCCGCGAACGAATGGATGTGGCTGCCCGCGACAATAAAATGGTCGATCACGCGCACGTCGATCAGGGCCAGCGCCTGCACCAGGGCCGTGGTCAGGCGCACGTCCGCGTCGCTGGGCGCCGCTTCGCCGGACGGGTGGTTGTGCGCCAGCATGACGCCGGCGGCATTCCTGCGTAGCGCCGCTTTGACCACTTCGCGGGGATACACGCTGGTGTGGGTCAGCGTGCCCTTGAACATTTCACTGGTATCGATCAGGCGGTGTTTCACGTCGAGGAACATGACGATGAACGATTCGTGCGGCTGGCCGTTGAAGGTGCTGCGCAGATATGCGCGCACGGCGTCGGGCGTGCATAGCGAGGCGCGCGCAAACTGTTCGGCGCCGGCGCGGCGCGACAGTTCCAGCACGGCCTGCAACTGGGCGTATTTCGCCACGCCCAGGCCATGTACCTCGGAAAAGGCGCTGACGTCCGCCGCCAGCAAGCCCTGTAGTGAGCCGAAGTGGTGCAGCATGTCGCGGCCCAGCGTCACGGCGCTTTTTCCGCGTACGCCCACGCGCAGGAAAATGGCCAGCAGTTCAGGATCGGAGAGGGCGCGCGCGCCTTCGCGCACAAGCCGCTCGCGCGGGCGTTCATGTTCCGGCCAGGCATTGATTCCCATCGTTCCCCCTCGGTTGACGCTGCATTATCCGCAGCGTGGCCAGCGCGGGTTTGATGTGCGCAAGAGGTGCGCGCGAACACCGCAGGCGCGCCGTGACTTACAATAACGCTTTCCCCGCATTCATACAGACCATGTCCGACACCCGCCCTCCCGTCGTTACCCCATCGGCGTACCTGACGCTTCATTACCGCCTCGCCAAGCTCGGTGGCGAAGACATCGTTACCACCTTCAACGGCAACCCGGCCACGCTGATGCTGGGCCAGAACCAGCTCGCGCCGTTCCTGGAGCAGCGTTTATTGGGCATGGAAGAGGGCGCGCACCAGATTTTTAACCTGGAGCCTGCGCAAGCCTTTGGCGAACGCACTGCCGAGCTGATCCAGCCGGTCTCGCGCGCCACACTGGATGAGAATTCTGTCCCGGGCGCCGACTACCAGGTCGGCGAGCTGGTCGATTTTGCAGCGCCAAAAGGTGGCCGCTTCGCCGGCGTGCTGCGCGAACTGGGCGACGAGGTCTGCATCTTCGACTTCAACCACCCGCTGGCCGGGCAAAGCCTGCAATTTGAAGTCAAACTGATTTCGGTGTTGTGATGGGAGTGACCATGATGGATGAAGCGATGGAAAACGAGATCTTGTTAGCCCAGCCGCGCGGGTTTTGCGCCGGTGTCGACCGCGCCATCGAGATCGTCGAACGCGCGCTGCGCCAGTTCGGCGCGCCCATTTATGTGCGCCACGAAATTGTCCACAACGCCTATGTGGTGGCCGACCTGCGCGCAAAAGGCGCCATCTTCATCGAGAAGCTGGAAGACGTCCCGCCGGGCAACACCTTGGTGTTTTCCGCCCATGGCGTGCCGAAAGCGGTGCGCGTGGAAGCGGAAGGGCGCGGTTTGAAGGTGTTCGATGCGACCTGTCCGCTGGTCACCAAGGTGCACATGGAAGTGGCAAAGATGCGCAAGCAGGGCTGCGAAATCATCATGATCGGCCACGACGGTCACCCGGAAGTGGAAGGCACGATGGGCCAGGCCGAAGAGGGCATGTACCTGGTCGAAACGGTGGCCGACGTGGCCAAGCTGAGCGTTGCCAACCCGGATTCGCTGGCATATGTGTCGCAGACCACGCTGTCGGTCGACGACACCGCCGAAGTCATCGACGCGCTGAAGGCGCGCTTTCCGAACATCATCGAGCCGAAGAAGGGGGACATCTGCTACGCCACCACGAATCGCCAGGAAGCCGTGAAATTCATGGCGCCGCAGGTAGAAGTGGTGATCGTGGTCGGTAGCCCGAACAGCTCCAATTCGAACCGCCTGCGCGAAGTGGCGCAAAAGATGGGCACGCCTGCCTACATGATCGACGGCGCCAGCCAGATCGATCCACTCTGGATCGCTGGCAAGCTGCGCATCGGCGTCACGGCCGGGGCATCGGCCCCGGAAATCCTGGTCGATGCCGTCATTGCGCGCCTGAAGGAGCTCGGTGCGCGCAGCGTACGCGTGCTCGAAGGCGTGGAAGAGCACGTCACCTTCCCGCTGCCAAAGGGGCTGGACGGCAATCCCGCGCTGGAGGGCACCGCGCCACGCAGTTTTGCCTGATATCGGTGCGTACCAGAAAGCATTTTGGTGCAGGTCAGAGTAACAAACTGGTGCATGTCTCGAAACTGAACAAAATTTGGCGTTTTTGCAATATTCCGATATTAGTTTTTTGAAATCCTCGCTATGATGATGGCGCTCGGAATTTGTCCCTGCGTCGCGGCTGGCTTCTCTGTTCTGTCAGGGGGCGCGATTCCAGGGAAGTAGAAACACCCAGCCCTGGGTGCGCCGGCTGCGCCGGTGGCAGGGTTGCGTGAATACGTCAGGCCATGAGCGGCACTTCGGGATTTGTTCCCGGGGTGCCGTTTTTGTTAGATCGATAGATAAGAGGCAGCTACCCATGGATACATTCATCCAGCAGATTCTCAATGGCCTCGTGCTCGGCAGCATGTATGCATTGATCGCCCTTGGTTACACCATGGTCTACGGTGTACTGAATTTGATTAACTTTGCCCACGGCGATGTGCTGATGATCGGCGCCATGGTCGGCCTGACCGTGATCAACCTGCTGCAATCGATGTATCCCGGCTTGCCCGGCTATGTCGACCTGGCCATTGCAATTGCGGTTGCTGTCCCCGCCTGCATGCTGGTCAACATCATTATCGAACGGGTGGCGTATCGCCGCCTGCGCAATGCACCCCGGCTGGCGCCCTTGATTACCGCCATTGGCGTGTCGATGCTGCTGCAAACTTTCGCGATGATGATCTGGGGCCGCAGCCCGCTGCCGTTCCCGCCGCTGCTGTCGACTGAACCGATCATGATTGGCGGCGCGCTCATTTCGCAAACCCAGGTGCTGCTGCTGGTGCTCGCGGCACTGGCCATGTTCGGCCTGGTGTTCCTGGTCGAGCGGACCAAGATGGGCCGTGCCATGCGCGCGGTTGCCGAAAATCCGCGCGTGGCCGGGCTGATGGGGGTCAATTCCGACCGCGTCATCGTGGCCACGTTTGCCATCGGCGCGGGTCTGGCCGCGGTGGCAGGCGTGATGTGGGGCGCTAACTACGCGTCCGTCACCTTCACGCTGGGCGTGCTGCCGGGCATGAAAGCGTTCTGCGCTGCGGTACTGGGCGGCATCGGCAATATTTATGGCGCCATGATCGGCGGCATTTTGCTGGGCATTATCGAAAGCCTGGGCGCTGGCTACATCGGCGACCTGACCGGCGGCTTCCTCGGCAGCCATTACCAGGATATCTTCGCCTTCGTGGTGCTGATCATCGTCCTGACCGTCCGTCCGTCCGGCATCATGGGCGAACGTGTGGCCGACCGCGCCTAAATCAAGGAACCGACATGGCCCTGCTCAATTTCGACGTCTCCCAGAACCCGCGCCGCGCTTATACCAGCATGGCAATCCTGCTGGCGCTGTTGCTGGTGTTCCCTTTCTTTGCCGCCCAGTTCGGCAATTCATGGGTTCGCATTATCGACATCGCGCTGCTCTACATCATGCTGGCGCTGGGGCTGAACATCGTGGTCGGCTTCGCCGGCCTGCTCGACCTCGGCTACATCGCATTTTTTGCAGTGGGCGCCTACCTGACTGGCCTGTTTGCCTCGCCGCAATTTGCCGCCTTGCTCGAATCGATCGTCAATGAATACCCGGTGATCGGGCAGACACTGGTGACCGTCATGGGCCCGGACATCGTTGCCAACGGCATTCACCTGTCGGTGTGGGCGGTGGTGCCGCTGGCCGCCGTGGTCGCTGGCCTGTTCGGCGCCTTGCTGGGCGCGCCGACGCTGAAACTGCGTGGCGACTACCTGGCCATCGTGACCCTCGGCTTCGGCGAAATCATCCGCATCTTCATGAACAACCTTAACGAGCCGATCAATTTCACCAACGGTCCGCAGGGCATCAATTTGATCGATCCGATTCGCATCTTCGGCGTGTCGCTCGCCGGCGAGCAGGGTTCGAATTCCACCGTGATGCTGGGCAGCTACGGCATGCCATCCGTAAATGCCTATTACTTCCTGTTCCTGGCGCTGACCATCGCCATCGTGTTCGTCACCTCGCGCCTGCAGCATTCGCGCCTGGGCCGCGCCTGGGTGGCGATTCGCGAAGATGAAATCGCCGCCAAGGCGATGGGCATCAATACCCGCAACGTCAAATTGCTGGCTTTTACGATGGGCGCCTCGTTCGGCGGCGTCGCCGGCGCCATGTTCGCCTCGTTCCAGGGCTTTGTGTCGCCCGAGTCATTCTCGTTGACCGAATCGATCGCCGTGCTGGCCATGGTGGTGCTGGGCGGCATCGGTCACATCCCGGGCGTGGTCATGGGCGGCGTGCTGCTGGCTGCCTTGCCGGAAGTGCTGCGCCACGTGGTCGAACCGGCCCAGCAGGCACTGTTCGGCAAGGTGGTCATCGAATCGGAAGTGCTGCGCCAGTTGTTGTACGGCCTGGCGATGGTGTTGATCATGCTCAACCGTCCTGCCGGACTGTGGCCGTCGCCGAAACACGAAGACCGGCCTGACGCCGCCGAGACCAACAAGGGCGATGCTTTCCCGGCCTGAAAGAGATGACCATGAGCGAAAAAACCATTCTCCATATCGCCGGCGTGAATAAACGCTTCGGCGGCCTGCAGGCGCTGACCGATGTCGGCATCGAGATCAAGAAGGGCCAGATTTACGGCCTGATCGGCCCGAACGGCGCCGGCAAGACCACGTTTTTTAACGTCATCACCGGCCTGTACCAGCCGGATAGCGGCACCTTCGAACTGGACGGCAAACCGTATTCGCCGTCGGCACCGCACGAAGTGGCCAAGGCGGGGATTGCCCGCACCTTCCAGAACATCCGCCTGTTCGGTGAAATGACGGTGCTCGAAAACGTCATGGTCGGGCGCCACGTGCGCTCGCACCAGGGTGTGTTCGGCGCCATTTTCCGCCACAAGGCCGCGCGCGTCGAAGAAGCGTCGATTCGCGCCCGTTCCCAGGAATTGCTCGATTTCGTCGGCATCGGCCAGTTCGCCGACCGCACCGCCAAATTCCTGTCCTACGGCGACCAGCGCCGCCTGGAAATTGCCCGCGCCCTCGCGACCGATCCGAAGGTGCTGGCGCTGGACGAGCCCGCTGCTGGCATGAACGCCACCGAAAAACTGGGCCTGACCGAGCTGCTGGTGAAAATCAAGCAGGACGGCAAGACCGTGCTGCTGATCGAGCACGACGTGAAATTGATGATGGGCCTGTGCGACCGGATTACCGTGCTCGAATACGGCAAGCGCATCGCCGAAGGCTTGCCCGCTGACATACAGAAAAACCCGGCCGTGATCGAAGCCTACCTTGGAGCGGCGCACGCATGAACGAAGCAAACATGAGCATGCTGAAAATTTCGGGCCTGAAAGTGGCGTACGGCGGCATCAAGGCCGTCAAGGGCATCGACCTGGAAGTGAACAAGGGCGAACTGGTCACCCTGATCGGCGCAAACGGCGCCGGCAAGACCACCACGCTGAAAGCCATCACCGGCACCCTGCCTGCGTGCAAGGTGGAAGGCACGATCTCTTACCAGGGCCAGCCTTTGAAGGGCACCCATTCGTTCCAGATAGTGGAGAAGAAACTGGCGATGGTGCCGGAAGGGCGCGGCGTATTCACGCGCATGTCGATCCACGAAAACTTGCTGATGGGCGCCTACACGCGCAACGACAAGGCCGGCATCGATGCCGACGTGGAAAAATGGTACAGCGTGTTTCCGCGCCTGAAGGAACGGTCGACGTCGATGGCCGGCACCCTGTCGGGCGGCGAACAGCAAATGCTGGCGATGGCGCGCGCATTGATGAGCCATCCGGAATTGCTGCTGCTCGATGAACCGTCGATGGGCCTGTCGCCAATCATGGTGGAAAAGATTTTCGAAGTGATCCGCAACGTCTCGAAGGAAGGGATCACCATCCTGCTGGTTGAGCAGAACGCCAAGCTGGCGCTGCAGGCGGCGCACCGCGGCTACGTGATGGATTCGGGTGCGATCACGATGACCGGCGACGCCGCGGCAATGCTGAATGATCCGCGCGTGCAGGCGGCCTATCTGGGCGAATAAACCGGAAATGGCGTAAAAAAAGCCAGCCTTGAACAGGCTGGCTTTTTTATTGCGCTGGATTTAAGCGGCGGTCGGGATTTTCGATGCGAACTGCGACACAGCCGAGTTCATATTGTTTTCGACGCTCTCGACAGCCTGCTTGGTGGTTTTCGAAATGTGCTCGTAACCGGCGCTGGCGTTGCTGATGGCGGTTTTCATGGCCGACACGAACTGCTCCGAACCGGCCGGCGCGTTCTTGCTCACTTCGTCGACCAGCGACAGCACCTTGCGGTTCGCTTCGACGATCTGGCTTTCGGCAGCCTGGCTGAATTCGGCGCCGGCGCCACGGACGATCGCGGCGACTTCCTTGCTGTAGGCAAGGGCTTTTTCAGCGGCTGGCTGAACCTTGCCAGTGGTCAGCGAGATAAATTCTTGTGGATCCTTAACGGTGAGCATGGCGCGTGCGGTTGCAGTCGACTCGGCCAGCGACCCCTTTGCGGTCGCCATATTCAAAGCGACCAGCTTTTCCATGCTCTCGAACGTCTTGGCAGACAACGACGAAAACAGGGCGAATTGGGCTTCCATGGTGGATTTGGTGGCGTTCGAAAACTGCTCTGGAATTGCAAACATGGGCTTCTCCGGAATCTGAAACAATGTAGGGGATATGTTGCCGTGTACCGATGAGGCAGCGTGCCAGCGCAGCTGAGAGCGTTTTGTGCACCGCAACAGGGAGCAATTTTACGTCGTTTTTAAGCAGGGTCAAGCGATTTTTGTGCGATGCAACATAATTTAGTTGAAGATTGATATATATCAAGGTTGTAATGACTAATGCACGTTGGAGATGACGATATTGGCATCGTGCTAGACTGACTACATTGCACCTCCGAAACCCGCTGACCCCGCTGTCGGCCTTCACGATGCCCGACATGCCGACGACGTCTTCCACAGCGCAAGCGCCCAGCTGGCTGTCCCCGATCCCGATCTTTTTCGTCGTCCTGTGGAGCACCGGCTTCATCATCGCCAAGTTCGGCTTGCCGTATGCGCCGCCGCTGACCTTCCTGGTGATCCGCTGCGCCGGTGCGGTGCTGTTCTTGTTGCCGCTGGTGTGGATCTGGAAGGCACCGTGGCCGCGTGGCGCGGTCGGGCACATCGCGGTGGCCGGCCTGTTGATGCAAGCCGGCTACCTTGGCGGCGTGTGGTGCGCCATCAAGATTGGCATGCCGGCCGGCTTGTCGGCGCTGATCGTCGGCATGCAACCGGTGCTGACGGCGGTCGCCGCGCCCCTGATCGGCGAACGCGTGCGCCCCCGGCAATGGCTGGGACTGGGCTTGGGCTTGGGTGGCGTGGCGCTGGTTGTGGCCGCCAAGATCGACATGGTCGGGCTGTCGACCCCAGCCATCCTGTTCTGCGTGCTGGCGCTGTGTTCGATCACGGTCGGCACGCTGTACCAAAAACATTTCTGTCCCCGCTTCGACTTGCGCACCGGCACCGTGATCCAGTTTTCCGCCAGTACTGCCTTGCTGTTGCCGCTGGCCATCCTGTTTGAAGATTTCGATGTGCACCTGACGCACGTTACCTGGTCGGCGCAATTCATCGGGGCGCTGCTGTGGTCGATTTGCGGGCTGTCGATCGGCGCCATCTTCCTTCTGTATCAATTGATACGGCGCAGCGACGCCACCCAGGTCACCAGCCTGCTGTACCTGACCCCGCCCACCACGGCAGTGATGGCCTGGATCATGTTCGGTGAAGCATTCAATATCATGGGCATCATCGGCATGGTGGTCGCGGTGGCCGGTGTTGCCTTTGTCGTCAAAAAATAAGGAGACTGTCTTGATCAGCAATCCCCAGCAGGAAGCCGTCGACGCGGCGATCACCACGCGCCACTCGATTCGCGCGTTTTTACCCGCCCCGGTCGCGCGCGCGGACATCGAACAGATCCTGCAAGTGGCCGCACGCGCGCCATCGGGCACCAACACCCAGCCGTGGAAGGTGCACGTTCTCGAGGGAGAGGCGAAAACCGCACTGTCCGAGGCGATCCTCGCGGTGCACCAGGATCCGGTCCTGAACGCCCAGCACAGCGAGGAATATCCGTATTATCCGCGCACATGGAAATCGCCCTTCATCGAGCGGCGCCGCAAGGTGGGCTGGGATCTGTATGCGTTGCTGGGCCTGACGCGCGACAACAAGGCCGGCATGGCGGCCCAGCATGCGCGCAACTTTCGCTTTTTCGACGCACCCGTCGGGCTGATCTTCACCATCGACCGCAGCATGGAGCAGGGTTCCTGGCTCGACTACGGAATGTTTTTGCAGAGCATCATGGTTGCGGCGCGCGGACGCGGCCTCGATACCTGCCCGCAAGCGGCTTTCACGCAATACCATAAGATCATTGGCGAAAAATTAATGTTGTCGGAGGACGACATGATCGTGTGTGGCATGGCGCTTGGCTGGGCCGATACGAGTAAGATTGAAAACACGCTGGTCACCGAGCGTGAACCGGTTTCAGGCTTCGTCCGATTTCTGAAATGAAGCCGCGTGAGGACGTTGAAACTTTGAGTATGATTTTTTGCAAACTGTGTTGCTAGCGCGCAAAAAACATCGCTTAAAGTCAAATATCCTTGCGTTGGCTTGTTGCATCGCTAAACTGCAATCATCACCTCAGCAGTTTGGTTGTAAAGGAATCGTCGATGTTAAAGCTCGTTTGCGCCGTGTTTGTTTCCCTGATGCTGGCTTCGGCGCCGCCTGAAGCGTCTGCCAAAGAGCGTCCCCACGCGGTCAAGAAAGTCAAGGCGCACAAGGCTGCCGCTTCCTCATCCGAACGGCCGCGGGTGCGCCTCGTGCAGCGTCACGGCAAACGCCAGGTCATTTACCGCAACAGCCGCCGTGTCGCCCCCGCCATCATCGCGATGACGGCCGGTGACCGCGCCGGCTTGAACCAGACGCCCGATCCGCTGGCGCTGGCGTCGAGCGTGGCGTTTGTGGTCGACCAGGCCAGTTCCCAGGTGCTGTTCGAAAAAAATTCGAATGTGTCCTTGCCGATCGCCTCGATCACCAAACTGATGACGGGCTTGATCGTGGTGGAGTCCGGCCTGAACCTGGACGAAATGCTCACCGTCACCGACGCCGACGTTGATCGCCACAAATTCACCAGCTCGCGCCTGCGCGTGGGTGCCACCATGACCCGGCGCGATTTATTGCACATCGCTTTGATGAGCTCGGAAAACCGTGCCGCGGCGGCGCTGGGACGTAGTTATCCGGGTGGCATCGGCGCATTTGTCGCGGCCATGAATGCCAAGGCGCAGCAGCTGGGCATGTCGGAAACGCGCTATGTGGATTCGAGCGGCCTGTCGAGCGAAAACGTGGCCAGCGCGCGCGACCTGGCGCGCCTGGCCGGCGTGGCTTACGGTGAACCACTGCTGCGCCAGTTCAGCACCGATCCAAAATACGTGGTCGACGATGGTCGCCGCGCCATGCATTACGGGAACACGAATTACCTGGTTGCGAGTCCCGACTGGAACATTGGCTTGCAAAAAACCGGCTTCATCAACGAGGCAGGGCGTTGCCTGGTCATGCAGGCGGTCATTCAGGGACGCAACGTGATCATGGTATTTCTCGATTCCAAGGGCAAGCAGTCGCGCACGGCTGATGCCGGCCGCATGCGGCGCTGGCTCGAGGCATTGAACCCGCTCGGTAGCACGAAAGTTGAGTCAGTTCCCGAGGGCGTAACCCAGGGTGGTTGAGATCTGGATGGCCGTGCTCATCAGGTCTTCCAGCCACTCTTCCTGCAAGCGGTCAGCCGGCGCCGAGATCGACAGTCCGGCCACCAGTTTGCCGGTGTCGTCATGGATGCCGGCGGCCATGCAGCGTACGCCCAGTTCCAGCTCCTCGTTGTCGCGCGCATAGCCGCGCGCCCGCACCAGCGATAATTCCCGCTCCAGCTTGCCCAGGTCCGTGATCGAATTCTTGTTGTGACCGGCCAGCCCGGTGCGCGTGGCGTAGGCGCGGATGGCTTTCGGTTCATCCACCGACAGGAACAGCTTGCCGGTCGAGGTGAGATGCAGCGGACCGCGCCCGCCGATGGCGCGCACCACCTGCATGCCGGAGCGCTCGGAAAAGGCGCGGTCGATGTAGACGATCTCGTCGCCCTGGCGCACCGACAGGTTGATGGTTTGCTGGGTTTTCTTGTGCAGGTTGCGCATGAAGTCGAGCGCCGCCTCGCGCACCGATAAACGGCTTTTCACCACATTGCCCAGCTCCAGCAAGCGCATCCCGAGCCGGTAAGTGCCCGGTTCGACCCGGTCGACGAAGCGCGTGACCACCATGTCGTTGAGGATGCGGTGCGCCGTCGACGGATGCAGGCCGGACACCTTCGCCAATTCCTTCAAACTGACCGGGTCCGGATACTGCGCCAGCGCATCGAGTAACGCGTTCATGCGCTCGATCACCTGGATCGAGGTTTTGGCGGGGGTGATGGGGAGAAGGGCGTCGTTTTTCATGATGTGGTTTGTGCAGTGCAGTAACTCCCTGTCTTTATACCATAATGTGAAACGCAGTGGCAATCGCTTCCAGTGGCTGCAGGGGCGAGGCATAATGGATCATTACCTTGCACAAATGAAAATATTATGGAAACTCCCGTCAGCCAGTTCAAGAGCAAAAGTGGTCTCGGGCGCATCCTTGCAGCCTGTCGCAATTCGGCCGATGGTTTCAAGGCAGCATGGCAAAACGAACATGCGTTTCGCCAGGAGATGGCCATGTTTGTCATCGGCAGCGTCATCGCGCTGCTGCTGAAAATTTCCGCTTTCGAAAAGTTCGTCTTGATCGGCGTGCTGGTGTTTGTCCTTTGTGTTGAATTGCTCAACTCGGCGCTGGAAGCGGTGGTCGACCGCATTTCGCTGGAGCGCCATCCGCTGTCAAAAAACGCCAAGGATTTCGGCAGCGCGGCAGTCTGCCTGGCGATGTTGCTGGCAGCCGGCGCGTGGATCGTGGTCCTGTTCAATCGGTTCTATTGAAATTTTTCGCATAAGCTTGGACGCCTTTCCGGCTTGGCGTGTGCGCGTCCTTCATGGCATGATCATTCGTTCAAGTATTTGAACTTTCACTCTGGAGACGAAGATGACTTTACGACTGGGCGATAGCGCACCCGATTTCGAACAAGATTCGACGATTGGCAATATCAATTTTTATGACTGGGCGGGCGATTCCTGGGTGGTGCTGTTTTCGCACCCGGCCGACTTCACGCCGGTCTGCACAACCGAGCTGGGCCTGACCGCCAAGCTGAAACCCGAATTCGACAAGCGCAACGTCAAGGCGATCGCGCTCTCGGTCGATCCGGCCGAGCAGCACCGCAAGTGGATTGCCGACATCGAAGCCACGCAAAAAACGATCGTCGGCTTTCCGATCATTGCCGACGCCGACCGCAAGGTGTCCACGCTGTACGACATGATCCACCCGGAACAATCGGCCACCGCCACGGTGCGCTCGCTGTTCATCATCGATCCCGCCAAAAAAGTGCGCCTGATGATTACCTACCCGATGAGCACCGGCCGCAACTTCGACGAAGTGCTGCGCGTCATCGATGCGCTGCAACTGACCGACGGCTACAGCGTGGCGACGCCGGGCAACTGGAAAGATGGCGACGACGTCATCATTCCGCTGACGGTGCAGGATCCGGACGTGCTCAAGGCGAAGTATCCAAAAGGTTTTACGGCCGAGCGGCCGTACTTGCGCCTGACGCCGCAACCAAATAAATGACATTGAAGCGGAAAGGATCACTTTCCGCTTCAATGTCATCCCGTTGCAAAACGGGATCCAAGCGATGGCGCTGCAGCGCCTTGGTGTGTTGTGCGCATAAGCAAATAAGGAAGCTGTTGTTGTGATTTCCCATCGGCACGAGTACGCTCGAGTTCGGATGGGGAGTCTCTATGTCGTTTACCTATATTGCAGCAGGTTTTGCAGTCGGCCTGCTGGTCGGCATGACGGGCGTCGGCGGCGGCTCGCTGATGACGCCCTTGCTGACCCTCCTGTTTGGCGTCAACCCCGCCGTTGCCGTCGGAACGGATCTGGCCTTTGCCTCGATCACCAAGGGCGTCGGCACCATCACCCATCGCCTGAACGGCACCGTGCAGTGGCATATTGTGCGGCGCCTCTGTATGGGCGCGCTGCCGGCCGCGCTGGTGGCCACGCTGGCGCTGTCGCAGTTCGGCGCGCTCAACAAGGAAATCGGCCAGATCATCCGTTACTCCATCGCCGGCTCGGTGCTGCTGACCGTGGTCGCGCTGATCTTTCGCTCGCGCATGCTGCGCTGGGTCCACGCCAGTCCGGGCCGCCAACTGCAGGGCAAGACCCTGGCCACGGCCACGGTCGTGTCCGGTGTGGTGCTGGGGACACTGGTGACGGTGTCGTCGATTGGCGCTGGCGCCATCGGCGCTACCTTGCTGGTCATGCTCTATCCACGCCTGAACCCGGCCGAAGTGGCCGGCACCGACATCGCCTACGCCGTGCCGCTGACGGCAATTGCCGCGCTCGGCCACTGGTGGCTTGGTTCGATTGACTGGATGCTGCTGCTGACCTTGCTGGTCGGTTCGGTCCCGGGCATCACGCTCGGTTCCATGGCCGCCAAGGTGGTGCCGGAAAAAATTCTGCGCGTGGTGCTGGCACTGACCTTGACGACCGTGGCGTATAAACTGATTCAGTAGGCTTAGAACCTATCGCGGTAGGTAGGAGGAAGCTGATGGCGATGCATGGCAAGCGAGGGCAAGGCGCGAGGACGACGCATGGTGATCCATGCTAGGACGAGCAACGCAGCCATCGCTTGTCAGGCGCGCCAGCAGCGACTCCGGTCTACCGAGGTAGGTTCTTATAGCCAAAGTATCTATGCAAATGAATTCTGCTTCGTTTGCCTTATTTGCTTTGCATGCGAACATCGCACCTTATTAGAAGAAAATGTAATAAGGCTGCCATGACCTCTCTCCTCAAGCCGCGCGCCGCGCCGACCCGGGTATTGCCCGGGTTCGGCCTCACGCTTGGCTTCACGCTTTTTTATCTGGCGCTGATCGTCCTGATCCCGCTGTCGGCCGTGTTCCTGAAAACCTTCACCATGACGTGGGAAGCGTTCTGGAGCGCGGTGACGTCGGCGCGCGTGATGGCGTCGTACCGACTCACCTTCGGCGCCTCGCTGATCGGGGCGCTCCTGAATGTCTTCTTTGGCGGCATCGTCGCGTGGGTGCTGGTGCGCTATAAATTCCCCGGCAAACGCTTTATCGATGCGCTGGTCGACCTGCCGTTCGCGCTGCCCACCGCGGTGGCCGGCATCACGCTCACCGCGCTGTATTCCTCGAATGGCTGGATCGGCAAGTACCTTGAACAAGTCGGCATCAAGGTCGCCTTCACGCCGCTCGGTGTGGTGGTCGCGCTGACCTTCATCGGCTTGCCATTCGTGGTGCGCACCGTTCAGCCCGTGCTGGAAGACGCCGAGCGCGAACTCGAAGAAGCAGCGGCCAGCCTGGGCGCGTCGCCGTGGCAAACCTTCTGGCGCGTGATCCTGCCGAACCTGGTGCCGGCCTTGCTGACCGGCTTTGCGCTGGCGTTCGCGCGCGCCACCGGCGAATACGGTTCCGTCATTTTTATTGCCGGCAATATGCCGATGGTGTCGGAAATCACGCCGCTGTTCATCATTACCAAGCTGGAGCAGTACGATTACGCCGGCGCCACCGCGATTGCCGTGGTGATGCTGGTGGCGTCGTTCGCACTGCTGCTGACGATCAATTTATTGCAAGCGTGGACACGCAAACGGGCAGGTAAAGCATGAGCGCCGTGATCGATCTCCCTGTGAAACCGGTGGCAAGCGCGCAGCGCGCCCCCACCAACACGCTCGAGCCGCGCTGGATCAAGTATGTGCTGGTGACCATTGCGCTGTCCTTCCTGACCTTGTTCCTGTTCATTCCCCTGGTCGCTGTGTTCGCCGAAGCGCTGAAGAAGGGCTGGGACGTCTACGTCGAATCCATCCTCGACCCGGACGCCATTTCCGCCATTCAGCTGACCCTGATTGCCGCCGTGATTTCCGTGCCGCTGAACCTGGTGTTCGGTGTCTGCGCGGCGTGGGCGATTGCCAAGTTCGAGTTCCGCGGCAAAAGCATCCTGCTCACCTTGATCGATTTGCCGTTCTCGGTGTCGCCCGTGATTTCCGGCCTGATCTATGTGCTGATGTTCGGCACCCAAGGCTGGTTCGGACCCTGGCTGCAGGAACACGACATCAAGATCCTGTTCGCCGTGCCGGGCATCGTGCTGGCCACCGTGTTCATTACCTTCCCGTTCGTGGCGCGCGAACTGATTCCCCTGATGCAGGCGCAGGGCAGCGAAGAAGAAGAAGCGGGCTTGGTGCTGGGCGCGTCTGGCTGGCAGATTTTCCGCCGCGTGACACTGCCGAACATCAAGTGGGGCCTGCTCTACGGCGTGATCCTGTGTAATGCACGGGCCATGGGCGAGTTCGGCGCGGTGTCGGTGGTGTCGGGGCATATCCGCGGCGAAACCAACACCATGCCGCTGCAGGTCGAGATCCTCTACAACGAATACAACTTCACGGCCGCGTTTGCGATCGCCTCGCTGCTGGCACTGCTGGCCCTGGTGACGCTTGCAATCAAATCCTTTATCGAATGGCGCTTGCACCAGTCCGGCGAAACCGCCGCGGATGAAGCCGCCCTGATGCCTATCTCGCACGAAGCACGGAGCTGAATATGACCATCGCTGTTAATAATATCCACAAACAATTCGGCAACTTCACGGCGCTCGACAACGTCTCCCTGAATTTCCCCAACGGCGAACTGACCGCGCTGCTGGGCCCGTCCGGCTGCGGCAAAACCACCTTGCTGCGCATCATCGCCGGCCTGGAAAACCCGGACAGCGGGCAAGTCCTGCTCGACGGTGAAGACGCGTCCGCGCGCAATGTGCGCGAGCGGCAAGTCGGCTTCGTGTTCCAGCATTACGCGCTGTTCCGCCACATGACCGTGTTCGAAAACGTCGCCTTCGGGCTGCGCGTGCGCCCGCGCAAGGAGCGTCCAAGCGAGCAGCAGATCCGCGAGAAAGTGAAATCCCTGCTCGACCTGGTCCAGCTCGACTGGCTGGCCGACCGTTACCCGCCGCAATTGTCCGGTGGCCAGCGCCAGCGCATCGCGCTGGCGCGCGCACTGGCCGTCGAGCCGCGCGTCTTGCTGCTCGACGAACCGTTCGGCGCGCTCGATGCGAAAGTGCGCAAGGAATTGCGGCGCTGGCTGCGCCGCCTGCACGATGAATTGCACGTGACCAGCATTTTCGTGACGCACGATCAGGAAGAAGCGCTGGAAGTGGCCGACCGCGTGGTGTTGATGAACAAGGGCCGCGTTGAACAACTGGGTACGCCGTCCGAGGTCTACAACCATCCGGCCTCGCCGTTCGTCTACGGTTTCCTCGGTAACGTGAACATTTTCCACGGACGCGTGCATGAAGGCGTCCTTGCCACCGGCGACGTCCGCTTCGACGCACCCCAACATGCCGCCGTGCAGAACGGCGCCGGGATTGGCTATGTGCGTCCGCACGACCTCGATGTCGAGCGCTATGTGCCGGGCATGGAAGGTGTCATCGTGAAATTGCGCCGTGCTCACGCCATCGGACCGCTTGCGCAGCTCGACCTCGAGCGCAGCGACAACGCGGAACTCATCGAAGCGGTGATGGCCAATGAACGCTTCCAGGGCCTGGGATTGCTGGAAGGCGATACGCTGGTCGTGCGCCCCCGCAAGATGCAGGTGTTCGTCAACGATTTTGTCGATGCCGGAGCGAACATATGAACTTCCAACAATTACGTTCGGTGCGCGAAACCGCGCGCCGCGGCTACAACCTGACCGAAGTGGCGCATGCACTGTTCACGTCCCAACCTGGCGTGAGCCGCCAGATCCGCGAGCTTGAAGACGAGCTCGGCGTCATCATTTTCGAGCGCAACGGCAAGCGTCTCACCGGCATGACCGGCCCCGGCAAAGGCATCCTGAAGATCATCGACCGCCTGCTGGTGGAAGCGGAAAACCTGCAGCAAGCCAGCCAGGAATACGCCGACCAGGACAGTGGCACGCTCACCATTGCCGTCACCCACACGCAGGCGCGCTATGCCTTGCCGCAAGTGGTGCAATCGTTCCGCGCCGCGTTTCCGGGCGTGCGCATCGCGCTGCAGCAAAGCGCACCGGAACATATCGCCGAGTGGGTGTTGTCGGGCAAGGCCGACATCGGCATCGCCACCGAGGGTTTGTCCGCCTTCCCGGACCTGGTCTCGTTCCCGTGCTACCGCTGGAGCCACGTGGTGGTGGTGCCGGAAGGCCATCCCTTGCTGACGGTGGGGCCGATCACGCTGGAACACCTGGCCCAGTATCCTTTAATTACCTACGACATCGGTTTTACGGGGCGCGGGCATATCGACGACGCGTTCGCCAAGGTGGGGCTGGAGCCGGACATCATGCTCACCGCCATGGATTCGGACGTGATCAAGCAGTATGTGGCGCTGGGCATGGGGGTTGGTATCGTCGCCTCGATGGCCTTTGACCATGGGCGCGACCGCGGCATGCGCGCCATCGAGGCGTCGCACCTGTTCGCACCGAACGTCACGCGCCTGGGCGTGCGCCGCGGCGCGTTTTTACGGGCCTACGCTTATCACTTCATCGAACGCTTTGCGCCGGGGGTGACGCGCAGCGATGTGGAGCAGGCGCTGCGGGTGAACGTGGAAGATTGATTTATTGTCCGGGATTGGTGTAGCGCGCGTGAATGGCGTTCACGCCTTCCACCAGCTCATCGGACAGCGTTACCTCGGCCGCGTCTATGTTTTCCTGCAACTGTTGCAAGCTGGTAGCGCCGATGATCGTCGACGCCACAAACCAGCGTGAGTAACACCACGCCAGCGCCAGGGTTGCCGGCGTCATGCCGTGCGCCCGCGCCAGGACGGCGTACTCCCTGGTTGCGTCCAGCACGGCAGGGCGCAGGTAGCGCGGGCTCCAGGTTGGCGGGTAAATGCTCAGGCGACCCACCGCTTGCGGGTTGTCCACGTACTTGGCAGTCAGCTGCCCGAAGGCCAGCGGGCTATACGCCAGCAAGCCGACGTTTTCGCGGAAACACGCTTCGTCGATCAGGCTCGTTTCAAACGCCCGCGCGGTCAGGTTGTACAAATTCTGGATGCTGGCGATACGCGGCAAGCCGTTTCGTTCCGCCTGTTTGACGTATTCCGCCACGCCCCACGCGCTTTCATTCGACACGCCGATGTGGCGAATCTTGCCGGCCTTGACCATCTCATCGAGCGCCGCCAGCGTCTCGGCAATGGCGACATGGGGCCGTTCGGCGGCCGGATTGAAACTGTTGGCGCCGAAGATGGGCAAGTTGCGGCTGGGCCAGTGGAGCTGGTACAGGTCGATGTAATCGGTTTGCAGGCGCTGCAGGCTGGCATCGACGGCGGCGCGGATATTGGCGGCGTCGAGATTGTGGCCGGCGCCGCGGATCCAGGGCATGCCTGGGTTAGGGCCGGCAATTTTCGAGGCAAGGACGATGTCTGCGCGCCGGCCGCTTTTCTTCAGCCAGGTGCCGATGAAGCGTTCGGTCGCGCCCTGTGTCTCGGCCTTGCCGGGCACCGGATACAGCTCCGCCGTGTCGACGAAGTTAATGCCGCGTTCCAGCGCATAATCGAGCTGGCTGTGCGCATCCGCTTCGGTGTTTTGTTCGCCGAAGGTCATGGTGCCAAGGCACACCTTGGTTACCGACAAGTCGCTTGCGCCGAGCAGCGTGCGCTTCATGTTTACTCCTGGACCGGGATTTTCAGTGCATTGGCGCATTCGCGCACCAGCGCCGGGCCACGATAGATCAAGCCGCTATACAGTTGCACAAGTTTTGCGCCCTGGCGGATTTTGACGGCCGCGTCCGCGCCGGACATGATGCCGCCCACGCCGATGATCGGAATTTCGTCGCCCAGTTCCGTTTTCAGGGCGCGGATGACGATATTCGACAGCTCGAACACCGGCTGGCCGGACAAGCCACCCGTCTCGAGGCTGTGGCGCATGCCTTCGACTTCGCGCCGGTTCAGCGTGGTGTTGGTGGCGATTACGCCGTCTATCTTGTGGCGCAGCAGCGCGCCGGCAATATTGCGGATCTGGTCGCCGTCGACGTCGGGGGCGATTTTCAGGGCCAGCGGCACATACTTGCCGTGCTCGTCGGCCAGGCGTAGCTGTTCTGCCTTCAGCTGCGACAGCAGGGCATCGAGTTCCGACGCGCTTTGCAGCTGGCGCAAGTTCTTGGTATTTGGCGAGGAGATATTCACCGTCACGTAACTGGCGTACTGGTAGACCTTGCGCAGGCATGCCAAATAATCGTCGGCAGCCTTTTCGATGGGGGTGTCGGCGTTCTTGCCAATGTTCAGGCCCAGCACGCCCTGGCGTTCCTGGTAAAACTTCGAGGCCTGCACGTTGGCGACGAAGGCATCCACGCCGCCATTGTTAAACCCCATGCGGTTGATGATGCCGCGCGCTTTCGGGATGCGGAACATGCGCGGACGCGGGTTGCCGGCCTGCGCCCGCGGGGTCACTGTGCCTACTTCGATCGAGCCGAAGCCGAGTGCCGCCAGGGCGTCGATGTAGGCGCCATCCTTGTCGAGACCTGCAGCCAGACCCACCGGGTTCGGAAACGTGATGCCCATGACCACGCGCGGATCGGCGTCGGGCTGCTTGACGCCAAGCTTCATGCCGCGTGCTTGCGCGCGCCGTAAGGCAGGCAAGGTCAGGTTGTGGGCTGTCTCCGGGTCCAGGGAGAACAGCACGGGGCGGGCAAGGCGGTACAGGAATTTATCAGACATGGATCGCTTCGGCAGGATGATGGCCGTATTCTACCCTGCGAATCCCTTGCGCAAAAACAAGAGGTGTAAGTATTGGTGAGGATTGCAACCATTGCTCACAGCGATTCCTCTACCAACAGGCCCCACGCGCCGTCGATACGGGCTTCGAGTGGGCGAAAATTGGTTTTATAGGCCATTTTCGGACTCTGCGCGATCCAGTAACCGAGGTAGACGTAATCGAGGTTCAGTTCGCGCGCCTGCGCGATTTGCCACATGACGTTGTAGGTGCCGAACGAGGCGCCGGCCACGTCGGGATCGAAAAAGGTATACACCGAGGACAGGCCGTCCGCCAACACGTCGATGATCGAGACCATGCGCAGCACGCCGTCGGGCTCGCGGAATTCAACCAGGCGGGTGTTGACGCGGCTTTGCAGCAGGAACTGGGCATACTGGTCGCGGCTGTCCTGGTCCATGCCGCCGCCGACATGGCGGGTGGTCTGGTAGCGCAGGTAGAGCGCGTAATGCTCGTCCGAAAAGCTGAGGTTGGCCACCGTCGCGGCCAGGCTGGCGTGACGCCGCCAGGCCCGCTTCTGGCCGCGGTTGGGGAGGAAGGCGGCGCTTTGCACGCGCACCGGAATGCAGGCGCTGCAACCGTCGCAATAGGGGCGGTAGGTAAAAATGCCGCTGCGCCGGAAGCCGCTTTTGACCAGTTCGGAATACACGTCCGAGTTGATCAGGTGCGATGGGGTGGCCACTTGCGAACGGGCCTGGCGCGCATCGAGGTAACTGCACGGGTAGGGCGCAGTGGTGTAAAACTGCAGCGTGGCAAAGGGCAGGTCATTTAAGTGCGTCATGCGGTAGCTCTCGACGACATGTTTAAAGCTATTGTAGCCAAAGTCGGGCGAAAAAACGCAGCGTTCAAATCTGATCGCTAAAAGGCGCCAACGGTTGCCACGCGCCGATCGGCGGCTGGTCCACCGCGCGGCGCAAATGGGCTAGAAATTGTGCGCGCGAAATAGGCGCCGCCCCTAGCGAGGCCAGGTGGCCGGTCTCCTGCTGGCAGTCAATCATGCGCACGCCGCGGCTGCGCAGGAAGGCAACCATATAGGCCAGCGCGATTTTCGAGGCGTCGGTAACGCGCGCGAACATCGATTCGCCGCAGAACATGGTGCCGATGCCCACGCCATACGCGCCGCCGACCAGTGCACCGTCGAACCACACTTCGGCCGAGTGCGCAAAACCCTGTGCATGCAGGCCGGTGTAGCCGGCGATGATGTCGTCCGAGATCCAGGTGCCCGGGCCGTCGCGGCGCGGTGCGGCGCAGGCGCGCATGACGTCTTCGAAGGCGCTGTCGAAGCGCACTTCCCACGGGCCGCCGTCGACGCGACTGCGTTCCACGCGGCGCAAGGTTTTTTTCAGGCTGGCGCTGATGCGCAGGTCGTCCGTCATGAGCACCATGCGCGGGTCGGTGCTCCACCAGAGGATCGGCTGACCTTCGGAAAACCAGGGGAAGATGCCATTCCGATACGCCAGCAGCAAGCGCGCAGGCGACAGGTCGGCCCCGGCGGCGAGCAGGCCCGGTGCGTCGGTGGTCAGCGCTTCCGAGACATCCGGAAACGGGGTGGTCGTTTCAAGCCACGGAATCATGCGGTTTAATCTGGTTCGCGCGGCGCCAGCATCGGTCGCACGATGTCCTGCGCGTGGAAGCCGAACGGCGCGCCGGTTTCACGCTGGGCGACGCGGTCGGCAAAAAACAGTTCGAGGGTGGTGCGGATGGTGGGGAAGGCGAGGTCGTCCCACGGAATATCTTCTTCGGAGAATAGTTCCACTTCAAGGCTCTCGATGCCCGCTGCGAAATCGAGGTCGAGCAGGCGCGCCAGGTAAAACAGGTGGACCTGGTGCACATGCGCCACGTTCAGCAGCGAGAACAAGGGGCCGATTGCAATATTGGCGCCGGCTTCTTCTTCGGTTTCGCGGATGGCCGCTTCGGCTGTGGTCTCGGCGTTTTCCATGAAGCCGGCCGGCAAGGTCCAGTAGCCGTAGCGCGGTTCGATGGCGCGCTTGCACAGCAGGATCTTGAATTCACCATCGCGCTCCCAGACCGGCAGCGAGCCGATCACCATCTTCGGGTTCTGGTAATGGATGGCGTGGCAGTTGTTGCACACAAAGCGCGGCCGGTTGTCGCCTTCGGGGACAGTCAGGACAACGGGATGGGCACAGTCGGAGCAGAATTTCATGGGCAGAGTCGTGATGTGAATGCGTCTACTTTACACCGATTGCCGGCCCGGCGCAGCCCTGTCGCAACGCCATCCTGGCAGGCGTTCATCATCAATCCGGTCAATCGGGAAAGAATTTTAGATTGGCGTTGCCTAATCAGGATCACTCCGCTATAATTCGTCCCGCGGGGTGGAGCAGTCTGGCAGCTCGTCGGGCTCATAACCCGAAGGTCACAGGTTCAAATCCTGTCCCCGCAACCAATATGCAAGCCGCTGATTTTCGAGAGAGAATCAGCGGCTTTTGCTTTTGTGCGTCAGGTTGTATGAGTGGGCGCAACGAATGCCTGCAAGGCCGGAACGCATCGCACCGTGAACAGTCTGATCTTTGTTGACTGCCCGGAGAGCGCGATGATCACCGTAGACGACATAAACGATGCCTGGGGCTGGTGCGGCCTGCACGCCGTTGCCATACTGGGAACGAATCCTTTCGGCAATTTGCTGCTGCGCGACGAAGAGGGTCGCTACTGGCGCTTGCGGCCGCAGGATCTGCTGTGCGAGCCGGTGGCCAGCAACCAGGCCGCGCTCGACGCGCTGTCGTACAACCAGGCGTTTCTCGACGCGTGGTATATGCCGGAGATGGTGAGTCTGGCGGAATCCACGCTGGGGCCGCTCGTCGATGACCGCAAATATTGCCTCAAAATTCCCCGGTCGCTCGGCGGCGATTATCTGCGCGAGAATCTGGCGACGGCGCCGTTGCCGCAGCTGATCCGGTTTGCCGGAGAGGGAGCGCAGCAGTTCAATGGCTTGCCGGTTTGGGGCGTGACAAGTTAGTACGGCCCCAGGCTGCGCCACAAATACGCCGCCGCCATGGTCCGGTACGGCGCATAGCGCGCCAGCAGCAGCTCGGTACGCGCGATATCCGGCTTGACGTCTTCATCCAGCAAGCGCTGCAGCGCCGAGCGCACCGCCACATCGCCATGCAGGGAACAGTCCGCGTAGCCATAGCCGCGCAGCAGCGCGTAGTTGACCGTCCATGGCCCGATGCCTTTCACCGCCAGCAGCCGCGTGGCGATGTCCGCGACGGGTGCATCGTCCTCGAGCGACAACTCGCCGGTCGCCACCAGCCGTGCCAGGCGCAGGATGGTCTCGGCTTTCGCACGCGAAAACTTGCGCGCCGTGAGCGCGTCGATAGCGAGCGCTGCGACGTCCGCCGCTTCCGGATAACACCAGATCCCGCTGCTGTGCTGCCGTCCGGCCTGCAGGATCAGGGTGCGCCGCAAGGCAATCGCAAATGCCACATTGATCTGCTGCCCGATGATGGCCCAGGTCAAGGCCTCGAACACGCTGGCCGACTGCACGATGCGCAGTCCCGGCGTGCGCGCGACCAGGGGGCCGAACCAGGGATCGGCGCGCACGGCGGCAGCAAAGGGTGCCGGGTCGATGTGCAGGGCCAGCATGCCCGGCAGGGCGGCGGCGGCCGCGGCGGGCAACGCGCCGTCGGCGGCCAGCGTGCAGTGCGCCGCATCTGCGCTGAAGGCGACCTCGAACAGCACCGGCACGCCATCGACCAGCACGCCCTTGCGAAAGCCGGCGGGAGTCACTTGTTCGGCCACGCCCTCCGCGTCGCGCGCATGAAACGCCAGCACATCGGCCACGCGGTAGCCGGGCGGCAGGGGCACGGCATGGTGCGTCATCGTGCCGTGACCGGCGCCAGCTTGTTCGGCCCTTTGATAAAGCCAGTCACCAGCGCGGTCCCCAGCAGCACAATGCCGGCGCCGACGATGGTGTACCAGCCCACCACCTCGCCGAGGAACAGCGCGCCCCACAGAATGCCGAACGCCGGCGTCAGGAAGGTTACGGTGAGCGCCGAAGTGGTGCCGATTTCTTCGATCAATTTGAAGTAAATGATATACGCGATACCGCTGCAGACGATGCCGAGCGCCAGCGTCGCGCCCATGATGCCGACGGTCGGCGTGCCGGGCGCCGGGAAGAACGGCAGCAGCGGCAAGGTCAGCAGGGCGGCGGCCCACATGCTGCCGTGCGCATTCGAGAAGGCTTCGACCTTTTTTGCGGTCCTGGCATACAGGCTGGCGATGCCGTAGCAAACGGCCGCCACCAGCGCAGCGGCAATTGCGATGCCGGCGCCGGGGCGGGCTGACACATGGTCGAAGCCCACCAGCAGCGCGACGCCGAGCGTGCCCAGCGCCAGCCCGGCGCCAGTGCGCAGGCTAATGCCAGTGCGGGTCCAGATGGCGCCGAGCAGCGCGCCCCACATCGGCGCGGTGGCGTTGAGCACCGTCAGCACCGACGCCGACAGGGTGCGCGCGGCGAACGCGAACAGGAAGAATGGCAGCGCAGAATTGAAGAACCCCAGGACCAGGTAGTGGCCCCAGTTGGCGCGCAGGTCGAGTTTCTTGCGCAGCAGCAGGCCGACCAGCAGCAGGAACAGGGCTGCTGAACCGACCCGGTACTCGATCAATAGCGCCGGCCCCAGCGCCGGCACCGCGATGCGCATGAACAGGAAGGAGCCGCCCCAGATGGCGGCCAGCACGAGCAATCGGATCAGGTTGGTGGTGTTCATCAGGCGGCACTCGGGACGAAAAACCAATCGTGGCATTTTTACATGCTTGCGCGCAAGCCGTTTCTTGCGCGCGTTTTAGGCGGCCTGGGCCATCATCGCTTCCGCATGCGGGATCTGCAGGGTTGGCGGCACCGCGTTTTTCACGGCAGTGAGCTCGGCCAGGATGGAGATGGCAATCTCGGCCGGCGTCTTGCTGCCGATATAGAGGCCAATCGGGCCGTGCAGGCGATCGATCTGCGCCTCCGTCAGGTCGAACAATTTGAGCCGCTCGCGCCGCTTGGCGTTGTTGCTACGCGAGCCGATGGCGCCGATGTAAAACGCGTCGGACTTGAGCGCCTCCATCAGCGCCAGGTCGTCCAGTTTCGGGTCGTGGGTCAGGGCGACCACGGCGCTGCGCGCGTCCAGCCGGGCCTCGGTGACCAGGTCGTCCGGCATCACGTGCACCAGTTCGACGCCGGGCAGCGACCAGCCGGCGCGGTATTCTTCGCGCGGGTCGCACACGGTGACGCGGTAATCCATGGCGGTGGCCACCTGCGCCAGAAAGCGCGACAGCTGGCCCGCGCCGATGATGAACAGGCGCCAGCGCGGGCCGTGAATGGTGGCCAGCACGCCGTTCTCGAAGCGCTGCACGGCGCCCGGTGCGGCCACGCCCAGCGTGACAGCGCCAGTGGCCAGCACCAGGCGCCGTTCCAGCAGTTCGTGGCCGTCCAGGGCCGCCAGCAAGGTGTGGATGCCGCTGGCGCTGGTGAGGGGCTCGATGGCCAGCTCGATGGTGCCGCCGCAGGGCAGGCCGAAGCGGTGCGCTTCGTCGGCGCTGATGCCGTAGCTGACCACTTCGGGCAGCGTGCGCGTGATGCCGTGCCGGCGCACGTGTTCCACCAGGTCGTCCTCGATGCAGCCGCCCGACACCGAGCCGACCACGACGCCGTCGTCGCAGATGGCCAGCGTCGCGCCGATAGGGCGTGGGCTCGAACCCCAGGTCTTGATGACTGTGACCAGCTCGCAGCGGTGGCCCGCGGCCAGCCAGGCGGCGCAGGTTTTGAGTACTTCGAGGTCGATGCTATCCATGGGTAAAACGCGGGTGCGGGAGAGATAAGGGTGTCAATCATACAAAAAAAAGCCGGGATGCGTCGTCGGTCTCACGAACGCGTCCCGGCCGTATGACGTCAAGTTATCTCAACCGATCGCGACCCTGGCAAGCGCCGTGTCGTCGCTGAACAGGCCGTCGATGCCGGTTTCCAGGTAGCGCCGCATCTCGGCAATGGAACCGGCCTCGTTGCGCACACCCGGGCCGGCATCGTTGCGGAAGTCGGCCGCCAAAAACATGTTCTCGGGCCGGAAGGTCCAGGTGTGTACCTGCAAGCCGGCCTTGTGGGCGTCGTCGACCAGCGTGAAGGGACGCGTGAGACGTTCGTCGGGGCCGAGCGGAATGATGCCGCGCGTGGGCGGTGCCACGATGTCGGCATAGGCCGCCATGTCGCGCAGGCCGCGCGCCGTGGTCATCGCACCGAAGGTCAGCGCGCCGCCGCTGGCCACCACGTCGGCTGGCTGCATGGCGTCAAGCTTGCCGCCGTTAATCACCAGCTGCATCAGGCGCACGTTATCCGGGCGCCCCAGTGTTTTGCGCAATGCCTTCAGGTTGGCCACTTCGAACGACTGCACGTGCACCGGCGCGCGGCGCGTGTACGCGTGCGCGCGCAAGGTCGCAACAAAGCGCTCTTCCAGCGCCAGGCCGGTGCTCGCAAAATAGGTCGAATGCTTCAGCTCCGGCACCAGGCCGATGATCCGGTCGCGTGCCGCCGCTTCGGCCGCGACGAAATCGATGATCTCTTCAAAGCTGAGCAACTGGAACTGCCCATCGTAGCCGCGGCTGATGCTGCGCACTGCGGACAGGCGCTCCACCGCGCGCAGCGTCTTCAGTTCGGCGAAGGTGAAGTCGGACACGAACCAGCCTTCGTGCGGGGCGCCGTCGATGGTCTTTTTCGTCTTGCGGCTGGCGAATTCAGGGCGCGTGGCGATGTCGGTCGTCTCGCTCATGAAGTTTTCGTGGCGCGCCACCAGCACGCCATCTTTCGTCACGACCAGATCCGGCTCGATGAAGTCGGCGCCGTCGGCAATCGCTTTCGCATACGCCGCCAGCGTGTGCTCGGGCCGCAGCGCGCTGGCGCCGCGGTGCGCCAGCAGCAGCGGGCGCGCGGCGGGGGCGAGGCGCTGGCCGAACGCCAGTGACGGCATGGCGCCGGCCAGCGCTGCCGCGCCGGTCGCACGCAGCACGTTGCGCCGCATGGTTTCGATGGTTCTCTGCATCAGATATCGGCCTTCAAGGTGATAAAGCCCATGCGTGGCGGGATCGGGTAGACGGCGTAGTTGAGGGCGGCGGCGCCCACCACCGGCTGCAGGACGCCCTGGCGGTTGGCCAGGTTGGTCACGTTCACGTTCCAGGTCAGGTTCTTCACGTAGCTCGACGCGAACGGCACTTTGCCCGAAACGTTCAGCCCGAACAGGACGTAGCCGGCCACCGACTGGTCGTTGGTGTAAGTGGCAAAGCGCTTGCCAACGTAATCGCCCGTCACCTGCATTTCGACGTCGCCCATATTCAGGGTAGCGGCAAATTTGTTCATCCACTCCGGTGTGTTCGGCACCACCTTGCCGGCGGTCAGCACCGGCGTCTTCGTCGTCCCCGTCACGGTATCGTAGTTGTCCTGGTACTCGGACCGATTGTACGACAGCGCATTGTAGAACGAGAAGTTGGGGCCGAAGCGGAACGTGCCCGCCAGATCGACGCCGTTGGTTTTCACACTGCCGACGTTGGCCAGGATGGTGGTGCCGCCGGCGAACGAGGTGATGATCGTGTTCGTGCTGATGGCCAGCTGGCGGTTGCTGAAGTCGACGTGGTACAGCCCTGCCTGGCCTTCGAAAGCGGTCAACGGGCCCAGGTTCAGCGTGCGCTTGTCGCGCAGGCCTGCCTCGTAGGTGATCGACGTTTCCGGCTTGGCGGTATTCTTGAACAGGTCGAATGCAGCCTGGCTGCCCAGGCTCCATGGCGAATTGCCGCCACCGCCGTAGGTGACGAACTGGCGCATGTTTTGCTGGACGTTGGCAAACACCTGGTCGGTCGTGCTCATGTCCCAGCGCAGGCCGAGCTGTGGCAGGAACCATTTTTTGGTGTCGATTTCACCTACCGGCAAGGCCAGCGAGCCGCCCGTCAGCGTCGCTGCCAGTTGCTGCACCGGGAACTGGCCGTCGGCATATTGCAGGCTCGATTTGAAGCCGGCCTGCAGCGCCAGGTCAGGGCGCAGCTTCCACTCGTCCTGCAGGTGCAGTTGCACCACCTTGTTGTCGATGAAGCTGCCGTACTGCGTGATCAGGGGATTGGTCGGGCGCTCGTACGGCGTACCCGGATTGTTCACGTCCAGCGCGTACCAGCGGCGATAGGCGCTGGAGCGATTGTGCTCGAACCAGATGCCGCCTTCGACCTGGTGGTCGCCCGCATCCCAGCGCAGCTTGGAAATCCAGCCGTTGCGATTGATCTTGTATTCGGTCGTGCGGGTTGCGTAGCCCGAATTGCCGAACACTGGCTTCTTGTCAGCTACCCCCGGAAAGTACGCGCTGAACAATGCAGGCAGGCCAGCCTGGTTGATCGGACCAGCCACGACGCCGGCGCCATCGTTGTGGTGGTAGTAGGCCTGGTTGCTCCAGGTGAGGGCGTCGGACAGGAACGCTTCGTACTTCACGTAGGCCAGCTTGTCGGTACGCTGCGCGTCGCTGTAGTAGTTCTGGAAGTTCGTGCCGACGCCGATTGGTGGCGCACCTTTGCTGTCGAGGTAGGCCAGGGCGGCCTTGAAATCGGGATACAGGAAGGGACGCGTGTACGGCGACACCGGGATGCCGGGGCCGTAGCCGGTGCTGTCCTCGTTCGGTTCGGTCTTGTCGGACCAGTTGGCGTACATCGTCAACTTGCCGGCGTCGCTCGCGTGGACGAATTTGAGGTTGGCCTGGTCATTGCTCTGGCGGCCGTTGAAATCCCAGGCCTTCGCTTCGTGGTGCAGCATCGAGAAAAACAGGCCGTTGTTATCGCCAAAGGTGCCGGTATCGAAGCGCAGGAAGGTGCGGGTGGCGCTGTGGCTGCCCATCGTTTGCTGCAGGTTGACGTTGCGCTCTTTGGCCGGGTCGCGCGAATAGGTTTCGATGGCGCCGCCCAGGTTGGAGGTGGAGGCGGTACCGAGGTCGCCGGCGCCGGTCGCCAGCACCACGCGGCTCACGTTTTCGCTGGTGAGCGCACGCTGCGGCGCCAGGCCGTTGTAGTTGCCGTATTGCTGGTCGCCGAGCGGCACGCCATCCATCGTGTAGCCCAGTTGCTGGCCGTTGAAGCCGTGCACGAACAGCGACAGGTTTTGTTCGTTATTGCCCCAAGGGTCGGCCGTCTGAAAACTCACACCCGGCAGGGCCGCGATGGCTTTCAAAGGGTTCACGCCCGGGATCACTTTCTGGATCTCGGCGCCGCCCAGCGACATCGATGAACGGGTCTTGGTCGATGTGACTTGTACGGTGACCAGTTCGGGCACGTCGGCGTTCGCAACATCGACCTCCGGTTCGGCGGCGATTGCGGATGGTCCGCTGCACAAGGCGGCAACGGCGAGGGCGATCAAGGTCAGCGAGGGGGCAAAGCGGGTCGAGTTGGTCATGACTATCTGCGTGAGTGAGGATGCAGCGCAGACTAGCGGGGAGATATGACGGGGTGATGACGAATGAATAACGACAGGAGGCAGGTTGGCCGTTGCGGCCAACCTTGTGAGGCTTACGGCAGCAGCGGTTTCTTCGCCGTGCGCTTGCCCTTGATCTCGTCTTCGGCCTTGTCGATGGCGGCCACGCGCGCGGCAGTGGCCGGGTGGTTCGCCACGTAGCCATTCAGGACCGTCGGCGGATAGGTGCCGTGCAGGCGCTTCCAGAAAGTGGCGGCGTCGGCGACTTCGTAGCCGGCGCGCACCAGCAGGTACAGCGCGAGGCGGTCGGCGGCGACGTCGAGTTCTGCCGGCATGGCCTTGATACCGCCACTGCCGATCAACATCGACGTATCCGGCCGCACGCTGACCAGGCTGTCGATGATGCTGCCAATGGTGCCCGCATTGCGCTGCATGGCCGCGTGGCCGAGCATATTGTGGGCCATCGTTTTGGCCACGATGTAGGCCAGTTCCTGGTCGTTGCGCGTGAACGCGATCAGCCCGCGCGTGACCATGATGCGGCTGCCGTCCGCATAGGCGTTGATGCTGTCGGCATTGCCCAATTCGATGGCAAACGCGCAGGCGCGCGTGACGGGCACGTTCAGGTCGCGCAGGTCGCCATTACGGTCGATTGACAGGGGCAGGGACGACTTGGACGCGATGATCGGGCCGAACACGGCGCCGGCCGAGGCGAGTGCATTCTGGCCGGTCGGCAGGGTCTTGCCGGCGGCCGCCACCAGGCCGTCGCCCACGCGCAGACCGGCCTTCGCCGCACCGCTGCCGGCCAGCACGCCCGTCACCTGCAGGCGTTCACCCATGCCGAAGGCTTCGTGGGCTGCGTCGTTGAATTCGCCGGGATACGAGTAGCGGTTCTTGGCGGTGAAGCCGAGCAGGTTGCGGGCCTGGCTCTTGCACAATTCGGCATTGTTGATCAGGAGCGGCGCGGCGACCCGGTACAGGCGGTCCTGCAGCGCCGCCATCTTCGTGAGCAGTTGCGCATTGGCGGCCATTTCGGGCGTGAGGCTTGCTGCGGCATCACGCGGTTTGCCTTGCACGATGGGCACGGTGACGTTGTCGGCGGGCTGGATGGCCGGGGTCTGGCACGCCGCCAGCACGGCGGCGGCGCAGACGCCGAGCGCGAGGCGCAGGGAAGGCAAATGCATGATGGTTGTCCTCATTATTATTGTTGGCCGGTGCTGCCGAAACCGCCGGCCCCCCGGTCACTGGCGTCGAATGCGTCGACGATATTGAATGCGACCTGCATCACCGGCACGATGACCAGCTGCGCGAGGCGCTCGAGCGGTTGCAAGGTAAACGCGCTCTGGCTGCGGTTCCAGGTAGAGATCATCAACTGTCCCTGATAGTCGGAGTCGATCAAGCCTACCAGATTCCCCAGGACGATGCCGTTCTTGTGGCCCATGCCGCTGCGCGGCAGGATCATGGCGCAGTAGCCCGGATCGGCCACGTGGATGGCCAGGCCGGTGGGAATGAGCACGGTGGCGCCGGCTTCAATGGTGATCGGTTCGTCGATGCAGGCGCGCAGGTCGAGGCCCGCGCTGCCTGGGGTTGCGTAGGACGGGAGCAGGGCGCGCATGCGCTCGTCCATGATTTTGATGTCGATTGTTTTCACTATTTTATATACCGTTTATTTGGTTATTGCCAGCGCGCGTGTAATTTGCCAGCGCGCGTGTAAACGTCATACCGGCGAAAGCCGGTACCCATACTGAATATGCTTGGGCTGAATTTTCACGTTCAGCATGGGCCCCGGCGTGCGCCGGGGTGACGGTGGGGGGCGTGTCGCGGTTAAGTCAGCAGCGAGCGCCGCTCCAGTCGTTTCGCAATCTCGGAAACGATCTGCCGCGCCAGCACCAGCTTGGGCGCAGTCGGCAGCACCGTGTGGCCATCCTCGTCGAACAGGATAACCGTGTTTTCATCCTGCCCAAACGCCTGCGGTCCGATATTCCCGACCAGCAGCGGCACGTTTTTGCGTGCGCGTTTCACGGCGCCATATTCGATCAGGTTCTCCGATTCGGCCGCAAATCCGACGCAATACGGCCAGCCGGACACCGAGCCGGTGGCGGCGACAGCGGCCAGAATGTCGATGTTCTGTTCGAACACCAGCTGCGGCGGCGCCCCGCCTGCTTCCTTCTTGACCTTCTGCGCGCTGGCATTGACCACGCGCCAGTCTGCCACGGCCGCCACCCCGATGAAGATGTGCTGGTCTTCGATACCGGCCATGACGGCGTCGTGCATCTGCTGGGCGCTTTGTACATCGATGCGGCGCACCCCGTGCGGCGTGGGCAGCGTGGTCGGGCCGGATACCAGCACCACGTCGGCGCCGGCCTCGCGCGCGGCGCGCGCAAGTGCATAGCCCATCTTGCCGGAGGAAAGGTTGGTGATGCCGCGCACCGGATCGATCGCCTCAAAAGTGGGGCCGGCCGTGATCATCACGCGCCGGCCGGCCAGCACCTTGGCCTGGAACGACGCCACCAGTTCATCGAGAATCTCGTCTGGCTCGAGCATGCGGCCCAGACCCACCTCACCGCACGCCTGCGCGCCGGCACCGGGCCCGAAGATGCGGATGCCGTCGGCGCGCAGCTGCGCCACGTTGCGCCGCGTGGCCGCGTTGTCCCACATCTCCACGTTCATGGCCGGGGCCACGTGCAGTGGCACGCCGCGTGGGCGCGCCACGCACAGCGTCGAGAGCAAATCGTCGCAGGCACCGTGCGCCAGTTTGCGGATGAAATCCGCCGAACACGGCGCGATCAGGATCGCATCGGCGCCACGTGTCAGGTCGATGTGCGCCATGTTGTTGGCAATGCGCGCATCCCACTGGTCGATGTGCACCGGATGCCCGGACAGCGCCTGCATGGTGACCGCGCCGATGAAATGCGTGGCCGCCTCGGTCATCACGACCTGCACCTCGGCGCCCTGTTTCACCAGTGCGCGGCACAGCTCCGCCGCCTTGTAGCAGGCCACGCCACCGGTCAGGCCGAGCACGATTTTTTTACCTGGCAGGTCCATGCGCAGCTCCTCGTATCAGTTCTTGTTCACGCGCCGCAGCTCATCGAAGATGAACAGGACGGCGCCCACGGTGATCGCGCTGTCGGCGATGTTAAAAGCCGGGAAGTGGCCCCAGCCGGCAAGGTGGAAATCGAGGAAGTCGATCACGTGGCCATACAGGACGCGGTCGATGACGTTGCCGATCGCGCCGCCCATGATCAATGCGAGCGCCCAGCAAAACATGCGCTGGCCGGCGTGGCGGCGCAACAGATACGCCATGAAGCCGACCGCAACAACGCCGATGCCGGTGAAGAAATAACGCTGCCAGCCGCCCTGGTCGCTCAGGAAGCTGAACGCGGCGCCCGGGTTGTAGGCCAGGACCAGGTTGAAGAAACTGGTGATCGGGCGTGAATCGCCCAGCTGAAACGTCTTCGTGATCGCAATTTTCGTCACCTGGTCGAGCAGGATCACGATGGCGGCGATGCCCAGCCATGGCAGCATGCTGCCGCTATTTTTCGAGGTGGTCGAGAATATTTGTTTTTTTTTGGTGGCCATCATGTGGTCAGGTGAGGTGGAGGGGCCGCCACGGCGCTGTCAAGGCGCGGTGGCGGCAGCGTGCAACGAGTCTTACGCGAAGCGCCGCACTTCGCCGGCGCCGAACAGATTGCTGTAGCAGCGTGCGCACAGGCCCGGATGGTCGGCATGGCTGCCGGTGTCCGCGCGGTAGTGCCAGCAGCGCTCGCATTTCGCTTCCGTTGACGCATGCACGGCCACCGTCTCATCGGCTTCGTTCGCCACTTCGACGGTGTTTGCCTGCGACGTGATGAAGACGAATTTCAGGTCGTCGTCCAGGCTGGCCAGCAGCTTGAACTTC
This sequence comes from Massilia sp. S19_KUP03_FR1, assembly GCF_036688685.1. Taxonomy (NCBI): domain Bacteria; kingdom Pseudomonadati; phylum Pseudomonadota; class Betaproteobacteria; order Burkholderiales; family Oxalobacteraceae; genus Massilia; species Massilia sp. S19_KUP03_FR1. The sequence goes on from NZ_JAQQPS010000018.1 coordinate 46,578, forward strand.
CCTGGCGCGGCCTGGATCGTCACTTCCGCCTGCAAGGACGAGCCGATCGCGCCCGAGGTACGCAGTTCTTCGAGCTGCTTGGTGACGTCCGCACGCACGGCGCGCAGCTGCGTGTATTTTTCCACCAGTGCGTCGGCTTCAGGAACCACCGGCAACGTCCACCAGGTTTGCGTAAAGATGGTTTCATCGCTGGCTGCAAACGCATCGGCGCCAGCAAACACGGCCCACGCTTCTTCCGATGTGAACGATAGCGTCGGCGCCATGACGCGCAGCAGGCTGTGCGCGATGTGCCACAGCGCGGTCTGGGCCGAGCGACGGGCGTGCGAGCCCGGGGCGGTGGTGTACAGGCGATCCTTGAGGATGTCCAGGTAAAAGCCACCCAGGTCTTCCGAGCAGTAGTTGGTCAGGCGTGCGATCACCGGGTGGAACTCGTAGCGCTCGTAGTGCGCCAGGATGTCCGATTGCAGCTGCGCCATCGCAGCGACGGCGTACTGGTCGATTTCGAGCATCTCGGCCACCGGCACCGCGTGCGCGGCGTGGTCGAAGTCCGAGGTGTTCGCCAGCAGGAAGCGCAGGGTGTTGCGGATGCGGCGGTACGACTCGGTGACGCGCTTGAGGATTTCGTCCGAGATCGACAGCTCGCCCGTGTAGTCGGTCGAGGCGACCCACAGGCGCAGGATGTCGGCGCCGAGCGTGTCGGAGATTTTTTGCGGCGCCATGGTGTTACCCAGCGACTTGGACATCTTCTTGCCTTCGGCGTCGACCGTGAAGCCGTGCGTCAGCAGGGCTTTGTAGGGCGGCACGCCATTCAACATCGACGACGTCAACAGGGACGAGTGGAACCAGCCGCGGTGCTGGTCCGAGCCTTCCAGGTACAGGTCGGCCGGGAAGGCCAGCTGGTTCTTGTGGGAGCCGCGCAGCACCGTCTGGTGCGTGCAGCCGGAGTCGAACCAGACGTCGAGCGTGTCGCGGTTCTTTTCGTACTGGGCTGCTTCGTCGCCGAGGAGGTCGTTCAGGTCGAGCGCGTGCCAGGCATCGATGCCGCCTTGTTCGATCAGCTTGGCGACCTGCTCCAGCAATTCTGGCGTGCGCGGATGCAGCTCGCCCGTTTCCTTGTTGAGCACGAAGGCCATCGGCACGCCCCATTGGCGCTGGCGCGACAGCGTCCAGTCGGGACGGTTCTCGATCATGCCGTGCAGGCGCGCCTGGCCCCAATCAGGGAAGAAACTGGTTTGCTCGATGCCTGCCAGCGCCGTTTCGCGCAAGGTCGGGCCGCCGTCTTTTGGCGTGACATCCATGCCGGCGAACCACTGGCTGGTGGCGCGGTAGATGATCGGCGTTTTATGGCGCCAGCAATGCATGTAGCTGTGGTCGAACATCTTGACTTCAAACAGCGCGCCGGCAGCGGTCAGCGCCGTGCAGATCGGCTTCGACGCTTCCCAGATCGTCATGCCGCCAAACAGCGGCAGCGTCGGCACGAAGCGGCCATCGCCCATCACGGGTTTCAGGATATCGTCGTCCTTCATGCCGTGCGCCTTGCACGAGATGAAGTCGTCCTGGCCGTAGGCTGGCGCGGAGTGGACCACGCCGGTACCGCTCTCGGTGGTGACGTAGTCGGCCAGGTAGAGTGGGGACAAGCGGTCGTAGAACGCGTCGGTGGCGTGCAGCGGATGGTGGAAGGCGATGCCGGCCAGCTGTTCGCCGGTGGTCGTCGCGATGACTACACCTTCGAGCTTGTAGCGCGTCAGGCACGATTCCACCAGGTCGGCAGCCAGGATCAGCAGCAGCGGCTTGTCCTCGCGCGTGGTCTGCACCAGCGCATAGGTCACTTCCGGGTTGACGTTCAGTGCCTGGTTGGACGGGATGGTCCATGGGGTTGTGGTCCAGATGACGATGAAGCCATCGCCCGCAGGCAGGGCCGGCAGGCCGAAAGCGGTCGCCAGTTTTTCAGGTTCGGCAAACGGGAATCCGACGTCGATGGCGGGGTCGCGCTTGTCCTGGTATTCGACTTCTGCTTCAGCCAGGGCCGAGCCGCAATCGAAGCACCAGTTCACTGGTTTCAGGCCGCGGTACACATAGCCCTTTTCCAGCAGGGTGCCCAGCGCGCGCAGTTCATCGGCTTCGTTCCCGAAGGCCATCGTCATGTAGGGGTTGTCCCATTCGCCCAGCACGCCCAGGCGGATGAAGCCGGCGCGCTGCTTGTCGATCTGTTCGAGCGCATAGGCGCGCGCCTTGGTCAATACTTCGGCGGTCGGCAGGTTCTTGCCATACAGTTTTTCGATCTGGATTTCGATCGGCATGCCGTGGCAATCCCAGCCCGGCACGTAGGGCGCATCGAAGCCCGCCAGGGTGCGCGCCTTGACGACCATGTCCTTCAAAATCTTGTTGACGGCGTGACCCAGGTGGATGTCGCCGTTCGCGTACGGCGGGCCGTCGTGCAGGATGAATTTCGGCGCGCCGGCACGCGCTTTACGGACGCGCTCATACAGCTTCTTGTCTTGCCATTGCTTGACCCAGCCCGGTTCGCGCTTGGCGAGGTCGCCGCGCATCGGGAACGGGGTATCGGTCATGTTGACCGGGTATTTGGATTCAGGCTTCTTGCCCGCTTTCGGGGCTGGTTTGGTATCGGACATGGGCTCTTTTATAAGGGGTCTTGCTGGTATGCGGAGTGGCCGTTGAGGCCGCGATGGATGCGGAACAGCGTCAAATTCGGTCGGTGGCGGACAAGGCCGCCGCGCGTTCGCCTTCAACAACTTCGACGCGCCGCGGCAGCTTGAAATAGGCACGCGCCTGGTCGGCATCGTGGTTGATGGCGGCGGTGAGGGCCGCGAGGCCATCGTATTTTTCTTCGTCGCGCAGCTTTTCGAGGAATTCGACACGCACCAGCTGGCCGTAGCAGGACCGGGCCACGTCGAGCAGGTGCACCTCGAGCAGCATGCGGCCGCTGTCGTCGACGGTGGGGCGCTTGCCCAGGCTGGCGACGGCCGGCATCGGTACAGCGTCGAGGCCGTGGACCAGGACCACGAAGATCCCGGCCAGGGCAGGGCGATGCGTGACACGTAAATTGAGCGTCGGGAAACCCAGCGTGCGGCCCAGCTTCTGGCCATGGATCACGTGGCCCGAGATGGCGTAGGGATGGCCGAGCAGGTCGCCGGTGCGCGCGAAATCGCCGGCGCCCAGCGCGCTGCGCACGGCCGACGACGAGATGCGGGTGGCGTCGTGCATCACGGCGGGCAGTGTTTCGACGTGGAAGCCGTATTCGCGGCCCGCTTCGGCCAGCATCTGCACGTTGCCGGCGCGCCGGGCGCCGTAGCAGAAGTCTTCGCCGACCATTAACCACTTCACGTGCAGGCCGTCGACCAGCACACGTTTTGTGAAGTCTTGCGGCGACATCGATGCGAATTGCTCGTTGAAGTGTTCGACAATAACGCGGTCGATGCCGGCGCTCGACAGCGATTCCAGCTTGTCGCGCAGGTTGGCGATGCGTGTGGGCGCGCGCGACAGGTCGCCGCTGCGGGCGGCAAAAAATTCGCGCGGATGCGGTTCGAACGTCATCACCGCCGCTTCCAGTTGCAGTTCGCTGGCCGCCTTGACGACGCGCGCGAGCAATGCCTGGTGGCCGCGGTGGACACCGTCGAAGTTGCCGATCGTAAGGGCGCACGGGGCGCGCGCCCGGTCGTTGGGAAGACCGCGAAAAACCTTCATGGAGACAATCTGTGGCTTGGCCGAAATACCAGATTATACAGGGAGTCTCGTGGCCAATAAAAAACGCCGCCCTTCAAGGGGCGGCGTTTTTGCCAATCAATATAACTGATGAAAATCAGCCCATTGGGTGGTTGATGGCCATGATCCAGTAGCGTGCCAGTTCAGCCGTACCGTCCTTGCCGCCCACGCCTTTGAGCGTCGAGATGGCTTGCGCCTTTTTGCCGGCGACCGCGTAAGCCTGGCCGAGGTGCAGTTTGGCATCTTCAGGATTGCGCAGGTTGCCGGCTTTGATCGCCGCTTCCATCATCTTCAGACCTTTGTCGGACTGACCAGCTTGCACCAGGCCGTAGCCCATTGCGACCAGGCCGTCGTTGTCGGCGGCCTTGAGCAGCGCAGCTTCGTTGACTGCCAGGTTCTTGTTGTCTTCTGCCAGGGTCTTCTCGGCCAGATCTTTCAAGCGCTGGTGACGCGCAGCTTCTGCACCGACACCCAGGGAACCAGCTTTGTAACCCTTGTCGATGATTTTCAGGGCTTCAGCAGGTGCTTTGGCCTGGATGACCAGTTGGGCCAGTTCCAGGTAGTCGCTCGGCTTCTTGATCAGGTTGTTGGCCAGTTTCAAGCGCAGCACGTCGACGTTCAGGCGCGACGAGAAACCTGGTTTGCCAACCACGCGGTTGAGCAGGTCGGTCCAATAGCTGGCTTTCGGATAGCTGGCAGCCAGCTTCTCGATGGTGTTGACGTATCCGACCTTGTCATTCTTTTTCAGGTAGATGTTCGCCAGCATGCCGAGATTGTCTTCGGACAGCGTACGGCCGCCCTTTTGCATGTTGTTCAGTTCGTTCTCAGCGCCGGTCAGGTTGCCGCTCTGATAGTAATTCTGGATCAGGTAAGCGCGCAGCTTCGGATCATCGCCGTTTTTCAGCTGGCGATTGATCGCTTCGTTGGCTTTGCCGAATTCTTTGGCACGCATGTAAATGCCGATCAAGCCTTCGGAGAAGTTTGCACGTTCAGCCGCCGACAGTTTGCCGGAAGCGATCAGCGCTTCAAAGGACTTGGCGGCAGTATCGTAGTCGCCGGCGGAAGAGGCGGCTGCGGCGCGGACGCGCTCGATCAGGTAAGCCTCGTTCGGGGTCTTGTTCGACACTTTGTCAGCATCGCGCAGTTTTGCCAGTGCGTCTTTCGACTTGCCTTGTTTCATCAGTGCTTGCGCTTCTTGCAGCGGCTTGCCGACTTCCGGGCGCAGGGCTTCTGCGGCGTAAGCGGAGGACAAGCCGACCAGGGGGGTAGCAGCGGTGAAACCAAGAGCGGCCATCACGAAGCCGAGGTGTGCGATACGGAATTTGGACATTGTCAGAAATCTTTCTTCAAAATGGACACGGCAGGGGAAACCCTGCCGTGTCGTCACACTAATGTGATTTTATTGAAACTGCTCGTTACCAACCATACCAATTTTGGTGACGCCGAGACGCTGCGCCGACGCCATCACACCAGCAACCGATTTATAGGCCACCAGCTTGTTAGGACGCAGATGAACTTCCGGCTGGTCTGCCTGGGCAGCCACTGCGGAGAGCTTCTGCTCCAGCGTTGCGCGGTCTGGAACGATCGCGCCGTCCCAGGTGATCGTGCCATCGAAGTCAACGTCGATCGTAACAACCACTGGTTCGGTCGTTTTCGGTGGCGGCGTGCCAACTGGCATGTTCAGATTGACCGAGTGGTTCTGTTTCGGGATGGTGATAATCAACATGATAATCAAGACCAACATCACGTCGATCAAGGGTGTCATGTTCATTTCCATCATTGGTTCCGGATCAGCATTGCTGCTGGCGGAACCCGAACCGACGTTCATACTCATGGTGTTTCCTTTCAAATGTTGAGGTGGCTGCCGGGGCAGGGACTTGTCCCCAACCCGGCAGAAGAGAATTAACCCTTGTCAGGCGGTTCGGTGATGAAACCGACCTTCTGCACCCCAGCACGTTGTGCCGTGTAAATCACCTTGCCGATGAACTCGTAGCGCGTTTCTTGGTCGCCACGAATGTGTACTTCCGGCTGCGGCAACTTGACTGACTCTTTCTTCAGGAACTCGAACAATTCGTCCGTGTTCGCCAGGCGTTTCTGATTCCAGTACATATCGCCGTCTTTGTTGACCACGATATTGACGTCTTCAGGCTTGGTTTTCACCGCCTGGTTGGTCTCGCTCGGCAGTTGAATCTTCTGCAGTTTGAGCACAACCGGGCTGGTGATCAGGAAGATGATCAGCAGAACCAACATGATGTCGACGAGCGGCGTCGTGTTGATTTCTGACATGACTGCATCTTCTTCTCCGTTATCGGAGCCGACACTCATCGACATGATTTATCCAATCTTTTTGGCGCCGGCAGCGCGGCCAGCTTCGCTCGTCGACATGGCGCCCGAGATCAAAACCGAGTGCACGTCAGCGCTGAACGAACGGACATCTTCCATGGCCGACTTGTTACGACGTACCAACCAGTTGTAACCCAGAACAGCAGGAACAGCGACGAACAGACCGAAGGCGGTCATGATCAGTGCTTCACCAACTGGACCAGCAACTTTGTCGATCGATGCGTTACCGGTCATACCGATGTTGGTCAGCGCGCCGTAGATACCCCAAACGGTACCGAACAGACCGATAAACGGTGCGGTCGAACCAACGGTTGCCAGGAACGACAGGCCGTCTTGCAGACGCGATTGAACTTTGTCAACAGCGCGCTGGATCGACATCGTTACCCAGGTCGACAGGTCGATCTGCTCGAGCAGGGCGCCGTCGTGGTGCTGGGTAGCCTTGGTGCCGGTTTCAGCGATGAAGCGGAACGGGCTGCCTTCTTTCAGCGCTGCCGAGCCGGCAGCGATCGATGGCGACTTCCAGAACTTGGCAGTGGCTTCTTTCGACTGTTTGAAGATTTTCATCTGGTCGATGAACTTGGTGATGATGATGTACCACGAACCCATCGACATCAGGGCCAGGATGATCAGCGTTGCACGTGGCACGAAACCGCCGTCCCAGACAGCCGAGAAGCCGAATGGGTTTTCAACTTCTTCTTTGGCGCCAGGCGCAACGGCTGCTGGTGCTGCCGGCGCTGCTGCGTCGGCAGCTGCTGGTGCTGGCGCGGCGGCCGCGTCAGCTGCTGGTGCGGTCGCTGCGGCGGAAGCCGGAGCGTCAGCGAAAGCTGGAGTCGAAACCAGCGCGCCAGCTGCGGTTACCGAGAACAGGACTGCCGCCAGGACAGCGGACAAACGGGTATTCTTAAACATGCTTCCTCCAAAATTAGAAAATATTCAGTTCGCTGAACAAAGTTAGACAACGAATTTCACACAAGAGACGAGGTGTGTTGCCTCGGTTTATTGCAGCGTCCAGACGTAAGCAACTGGTGACCAGGTTTCCGTTGGTTTGCCATCGACGATTGCAGGCTTGAATTTGCACTTTGCCAGTGCAGATTGTGCTGCCCGATCGAGATCGCGTGAGCCACTCGATTTTTGCATCTTCGAATCTTTTACCGTGCCGTCCGTACCGATCAGGAACGACAGGGTGGTCGTACCGGTTTCTTCGTTGCGCTGTGCTGCCTTCGGATATTCCGGCGTGCTGCAGGTGCTGAAGTCGACCACTGCGTTCACCCGCGATGGACCTGCCGGTGCCGCTGCCGGTGCCGGCGGAGCCGGTGGTGCTGGCGGTGCCAGGACGCGGGTGTCAGGTTTCACACTCGTTGTCGCAGCGATCACGTTTTGTGGCGGCGGCGGTTGCTGAACTTGCACCTCGACCGGCGGAATGAACGGTGGCGGTGGCGCCTTCATCTCTGGTGGAGGAGGTGGGGGCGGCACATCCGGTGGTGGGGGAGGTTTTACCTCTTCAATAATCTTGGTCTCCACTGCTTCCGCCATCTTGGTCACCATGCGCTTGCCAAGACCGGTAACGATCCCGTAGGCGACGATGACGTGCAAGATGATGACAATGGCAATACCAGTCCAATTTTTCCCGGGTTGCTTCTCATGCGAAAAATCCATGCCTGCTTTCTCCAATACCAACTCTTTTGTTGCTACTAAACCCACTAAACACGACGAATACCAGGCCGCATCCGGGACATCGGCGAATTATACCTACGAATTCTTTTTTGCACATACATTTTTACGCCCGTAAAAGGGGCGTTTTCGCTTGTAAAAAGCCCGAAAAAAGGGCGTTCAACAAGCCGTCTGTACAAGCCTCAATCGCCGTTCAAAAACTGCCAGTACTCGTGTTCAAGCAGGCACTTTGTTCAGACTGTGGAAGATACTGGCCAGCATGGCTTTTACCAAATTTTGCTTAGTTAAGGTTTTTCTAAGATTAACTTTGTACAAACCCCGCCGGCTTGCGCTAACTATAACCACATCCGGGCCGCACGTGGCGTCCGATTGCGCAAGTTCTGCGCTTTTTTGGTGCAGAACCGTCTGCGCGGCCACCGTAAATTTTTGGAAGTGAACGAAAAAAAGCCTGATTTTCACGCTAAACGTGGCAATCAGGCATGAATTTTCCATACGGGAAACCGAACGGCGCCAAGTTCCTCAATGGCTGCGTTTTTCGCGACGGCACTCCAGACTACTTATAAGTTTCCCTGTTCCATCGACCGTTTCCAGGCGGACGTCGAAACCCCACAAGCGCGCCACGTGCTTCAGCACTTCCTGGGCTTGCTGGTTCAAGGGACGACGCTGGAACTGGGTGTGGCGCAGGGCCAAGGCACGGTCGTCGCGGGTGTTAACTTGCCAGACTTGAATGTTGGGCTCGCGGTTGCCCAGGTTGTATTGGTCGGCGAGTTGCTGGCGCACATAGCGGTAGCCGCGCTCATCGTGGATGGCGGAGACGGTGAGCTTGTCGCTGCGGTCGTCGTCGAGTACGGCGAAAAAATGGAAATCGCGGATCAGTTTGGGTGATAAGTACTGAGCAATAAAACTTTCATCTTTGAAATTACGCATTGCAAAGTCAAGTGCGCGGCGCCAGTCGGTGCCTGCCATGTCCGGGAACCATTCGCGGTCTTCGTCGGTCGGTTCTTCGCAGATGCGCCGGATGTCGCTCATCATGGCGAAGCCCAGCGCATACGGGTTGATACCGTTGTAGTTGGGGCTGGTGGCGGGCGGCTGGTACACGACGTTGGTGTGGCTCTGGAGGAACTCCAGCATGAAGCCGTCGCCGACAATGCCTTCCTTGTAGAGCTCCTGCAAGATGGTGTAGTGCCAGAACGTGGCCCATCCTTCATTCATGACCTGGGTCTGGCGCTGCGGATAAAAGTACTGGGAAATTTTGCGCGTGATGCGCACCAGTTCGCGCTGCCACGGCTCCAGCAGCGGTGCATATTTTTCAATGAAGTACAGCAGGTTTTCTTCGGGCTCCGGCGGGAACCGCTTGGCCGCGACCAGTGCCTCCTCTTCATCGCGGCGTGGCACCGTGCGCCACAATGCGTTCACCTGGGATTGGGCATACTCTTCGCGCTCCTTCTGGCGCGCGGTTTCCTGGACCAGCGACAGCTTGGCGGGACGCTTGTAGCGGTCGACGCCGTAGTTCTGCAGCGCATGGCAGGAATCGAGCAGGAGCTCCACCGCATCGATACCGTGCCGCTGCTCGCATTCAGCAATGTAATTCTTGGCGAACACCATATAGTCGACGATGGCCTCGGCATCGGTCCAAGTGCGAAATAGATAATTGCCCTTGAAGAAGGAGTTGTGCCCGTAGGCGGCGTGCGCAATGACCAGTGCCTGCATGGTCAGGCTGTTCTCCTCCATCAGGTAGGCGATGCACGGATTGGAGTTGATAACGATTTCGTAGGCCAGGCCCATCTGACCGCGCTTGTAGCTCTTTTCGGTCGAGAGAAAATGCTTGCCGAACGACCAGTGGTTATAAGACACCGGCATGCCGACCGATGCGTAGGCATCCATCATTTGCTCGGCGCCGATGATCTCGAGCTGGTTGGGATAAGTATCGAGGCCGAAGTCGCGCGCCACGCGGCGGATTTCTTCGTGAATTTGCTCGATCAGCTCGAACGTCCATTCCGACTGCTCGGGCAGGGCGCGCGGATGGTTGGGATCTCTTGGCATGGGACTGCCTCGCTATTTGACTTGCTTTTTGAATAGTTCGCGGAACACCGGATAGATGTCGGCCGGCGTGACGATCTTTTGCATCGCAAAATTCTGGTGATGGTCCGCCACTTCCATGTACTGCTCCCACAGGTTTTGTGGCGGGCCATCGGTGATTTCGACGTAGGTGTAGTACTGCACCGCCGGCATGATGGTGTTGTTGAGCAGTTGCTTGCACAGCACCGAATCGTTGTCCCAGTTGTCGCCGTCGGATGCCTGCGCCACGTAGCTGTTCCACTCGCCGCTGCTGTAGCGTTCGGCGATGATTTTTTGCAACAGGTGCAGGGCGGAGGAGACCACCGTGCCACCTGATTCGCGCGAATGAAAAAAGTCGTTCTCGTCGACTTCGGCCGCGGCGGTGTGATGGCGGATAAACACCACGTCGATTTTTTCGTAGGCGCGTTTCAGGAACAGGTACAGCAAGATGAAGAAACGCTTGGCCGTATCCTTGCGGCTTTCGTCCATGGAACCGGACACGTCCATCACGCAGAACATGACCGCCTGCGTGGTCGGTTTCGGCACCTTGATGCGGTTGGTATAGCGCAGGTCAAAGGGATCGAGGAACGGGATGGCCAGCAGCTTCGTGTGCAGATGGTGGATGGTTTTTTTCAGCGCGACGACACGTGTATCGTCGAGCGGGACAGCGTCTTCCAGCAAGGCCAGCAATTCGCGCTCGGCGTGCAGCAGTGCCTTGCGCGAACCGCCGCCGACGGCGATGCGCCGGCCCAGCGCACCGCGCAGCGAGCGCAGTACATGGATATTCGAAGGGGTGCCCGACATATTGTAGCCGGCGCGCTGCTGCTTGAAATCGATCGCCTGCGCCAGCTGGGTTTTCACCATATTCGGCAGCTCGAGATCTTCGAAGAAATAGTTCATGAATTCTTCGCGCGACAGCTCGAAAATGAAATCGTCTTCGCTGGGCTGATCGCTGTTGCCGGCCTTGCCGCGGCCGGTGCCGCCACCGCCGCGCGGACGGTTGAACTGGTCACCCTTTTGGTATTCGCGGTTGCCGGGATTGACGGTTTCCCACACCCCGCCGTGGGCGTGGCCAAAGTTTGGTTCGTTCACATCCTTGACGGGAATAGCGACCTTTTCGCCGTTTTCGATGTCGGTGATCGAGCGGCCCTTGATCGCGCGCCCCACCGCGTCCTTGATCTGGCCCTTGTAGCGGCGCAGAAAGCGTTCGCGGTTAATCGCTGACTTGTTCTTGCCCTGCAAGCGTCGGTCGATGAGGTAAGTCAAAACATGCCTCCTGCGGAAAGATCCTGCGGGTCCGGTACCACTATCTTAATACGACGTTCAAAAATGTGGGCGGCACGCGTGGCGCGCCCACACCCCCGTCACGATGACTTGCGCACGCGCAGGTACCACTCGCACAGCAGCCGCACTTGCTTGGCCGTGTAGCCTTTTTCGACCATGCGCGCCACGAAGTCGGCGTGCTTGTTGGCATCTTCCGCACTGGCCTTGGCATTGAACGAAATCACGGGCAACAGTTCCTCCGTGTTCGAGAACATTTTCTTCTCGATGACGGTGCGGAATTTTTCGTAGCTGGTCCAGGCCGGATTCTTGCCGCCATTCGTTGCCCGTGCGCGCAGGCCGAAATTCACGATCTCGTTGCGGAAATCCTTCGGGTTCGAGATGCCGGCCGGTTTCTCGATTTTTTCCAGTTCGCTGTTGAGCGACTCGCGGTCGAAACTCTCGCCCGTGTCCGGATCGCGGAATTCCTGGTCCTGGATCCAGAAGTCGGCAAACGTGACGTAGCGGTCGAAAATATTCTGGCCATACTCGGAATAGCTTTCGAGGTAGGCCGTCTGGATTTCCTTGCCAATGAAATCGACGTAGCGCTGCGCCAGGTGTTCCTTGATATACGAGAAATAGCGCTGTTCGACTTCGGGCGGAAATTGCTCGCGCTCGATCTGCTGCTCCAGCACGTATAGCAGGTGCACCGGATTGGCCGCCACTTCGGTGGTATCGAAGTTGAACACTTTCGACAAAATCTTGAACGCGAAGCGCGTCGACAAACCGTTCATGCCTTCGTCGACGCCGGCGTAATCGACATACTCGTGCATCGACTTGGCTTTCGGGTCGGTGTCTTTCAGGTTTTCGCCGTCGTACACCAGCATCTTCGAGAAAATGCTTGAGTTTTCCGGGTCTTTCAGGCGCGACAGGATGGCGAACTGCGCCATCATTTTCAGGGTGCCGGGCGCGCACGGCGCCTGTTCCAGCGACGAGTTGCGCAGCAGTTTGTCGTAAATCTTTATTTCATCGTTCACACGCAGGCAGTAGGGCACCTTGACGATATAAATCCTGTCCAGGAACGCTTCGTTATTGCGGTTGTTGCGGAAGGTTTTCCATTCCGATTCGTTCGAGTGCGCGAGAATAATGCCTTCGAAGGGAATGGCGCCAAAACCTTCGGTACCCTTGTAGTTGCCTTCCTGCGTGGCCGTCAGCAGCGGGTGCAGCACCTTGATGGGCGCCTTGAACATTTCGACAAATTCCATCAGGCCCTGGTTGGCCAGGCACAGGCCACCCGAATAGCTGTACGCATCCGGATCATCCTGCGCGTAGTCTTCCAGCTTGCGGATATCGACCTTGCCGACCAAAGAAGATATATCCTGATTGTTTTCGTCGCCCGGCTCGGTCTTGGAAATGGCGACCTGCTTGAGGATCGACGGATAGCGCCTTACCACGCGGAACTGGTTGATGTCGCCATTGAATTCGTGCAGGCGCTTGACTGCCCACGGACTGGGAATGCTGCGCAAAAAGCGCCGCGGAATACCGTAATCCTCTTCCAGGATGACGCCATCTTCCGCCTCGTTGAACAGGCCGAGTGGCGATTCATTGACGGGCGAACCCTTGATCGCATAAAACGGCACGTGCTCCATCAGCGACTTGAGTTTCTCGGCAATCGACGATTTGCCGCCGCCCACCGGACCGAGCAAATACAGGATCTGCTTGCGCTCTTCCAGGCCTTGCGCCGCGTGGCGAAAATACGAGACGACCTGCTCGATCACTTCTTCCATGCCATAAAACTCGCGGAACGCCGGGTAGATCTTGATCACCTTGTTGGCGAAGATGCGTGACAGGCGCGGATCCTGGCGTGTGTCGACCACTTTTGGCTCGCCGATGGCGGCCAGCATGCGGTCGGGCGCGGTGGCATAGGTCAGGGGATCTTTTTTGCACAGTGCGAGGTATTCCGACAGCGAATACTCCTCTTCCCGGGTGCGCTCATAGCGGGCTGCGTAGTTGTCAAAAATGGTCATGTAAATGTCCTTTAATGTGCATGCAGAAAACTGATGTTGAGTGGCAGTCGCGCTTGCGGCGACGCCTGGCCCCGGGCGTGGCAATCCGCCTTCTCGGGCTCGCGTTTCCCGTGGTTCACGCCGGGAGGGTGGCGCTGCGGCACGGATGCGATGTTCTTGATTGATGCCGGATGAGATCCGGTCTTGGTGTACGCTGAGAACGGCTAATTACGTTCGTGAAATTTATTATGTCCCTATTGCCGGACGATGTCAAAGCAATGTCACGTCAGCCGTGTAGGGGGTATAAGTGTTTGATTTTATTTAAAAATTTGACTTAAATAAGCAAATTTTCAACGACCTTTTAACCACATTTACAACGCGGTTTTCAGCCTTTATACGAGCTCATCCAGTATGTTTTCTGATGCATTTTGCGTCAAAAAGCGCCCTGCGCCTGATCCGCCACTGCGTTTCTTTCCCGGTGAAATGAGAGGGAGCGGCGCATGCGCTACACTGCTTGCCATCCCCTGCACACCACCATTTTTCGCGGAGAAACATCATGCACGACGAGCAATTGCGTCAGCTTGTAACTGGCATGCCCAAAGCCGAGTTGCACATTCACATTGAAGGCTCGCTCGAGCCGGAACTAATTTTTGCGCTAGCGCAACGCAACAGTGTCACGCTGCCTTACGACTCGGTCGAAGCGTTGCGTGCCGCCTACGCTTTCAGTGATCTCCAGTCGTTCCTCGACATTTATTATGCGGGCGCCAGCGTGCTGCTGGCCGAGCAGGATTTCTACGACATGACCGCCGCTTACCTGCGCCGGGCCGAGCAGGACAATGTGCGTCACGCTGAAATCTTTTTCGATCCGCAAACCCATACAGCGCGCGGCGTGCCGATCGCCACCGTCATCGACGGCATCTGGCGCGCTTGCCAGGACAGCCCGGTCAGCACCGGCCTGATCCTGTGTTTCCTGCGCCACCTGTCTGAAGAAGAAGCCATTGCCACACTGGAAGAAGCGCTGCCGCATCGCGCCCGCCTGCTGGGCGTGGGCCTCGATTCGTCCGAAGTGGGCAACCCGCCGGAAAAATTTGCGCGCGTGTTCGAACGCGCCCGCCAGCTCGATTTGCGCCTGGTCGCGCATGCCGGCGAAGAAGGACCGCCAGCCTATATCGAGAGCGCGCTGGACGTGCTGCAGGTCGAACGTATCGACCATGGCGTGCGCTGCCTGGACGACGCCAATCTGGTGGCGCGCCTGGTGCGCGAACAGATGGCGCTGACGGTGTGCCCGCTGTCGAACATCAAGCTGCGCGTGTTTGGCGACATGGCGGGCCATAACCTGCTCGAACTGCTCGACGCCAGGCTGGTGGCCACCGTCAATTCGGACGACCCGGCGTATTTCGGCGGCTATATCAACGACAATTTCATCGCGGCCTTCGAGGCGCTGCCGTTGACCCGCGCGCACGCGCGCACGCTGGCGCGTAACAGTTTCAATGCATCCTTTGTCGACGACGAGCGCAAACGCGTGTGGCTCGACGAGGTGGACGCGTTCTTCGCCGAGGCGGCCTGATGCTGCTGCAATCCCTGCGCATGACAGCGCGCGACTGGCGCGCCGGCGAGCTGCGTTTCCTGCTCATTGCGTTGATTGTGGCCGTCTCGGCCCTGTCTGCGGTCGGCTTCTTCATCGACCGCATGCGCGCCGGCCTGGAACGCGACGCGCACCAGCTGCTGGGCGCTGATTTGCTGGTCAACGCCGATGAACCGATCCAGCCGGCGTGGCGCGCGGAAGCGCAGCGGCGCGGCTTGCTGCTGGCCGATACCGTCACGTTCCCGAGCATGGCGCAAGCCGGCACGGGCGACGATTCGCAGGCGGTGCTGGCGTCCGTGAAAGCCGTCTCGCCCGGTTATCCCTTGCGCGGCACGGTGCGTGTGACCACCGATACGGCGCAGGCGCTGGACGCGCGCGGGGAGGGCACCGACGCCATTCCGGCCCGCGGCACGGTCTGGATCGACGCCGCCCTGCTCGACAAACTCAAAACCAGAATTGGCGCGACGCTGCAGATGGGCGACAGCAGTTTCGTCATCGCGCGCCTGATCGCGGCCGAACCCGATCGCGGCCCGTCGTTTGCCAACTTCGCGCCGCGCGTGATGCTGGCCCTCGACGACCTGGCCGCCACCGGCCTGACCGTGAACGGCGCGCGCGCCACCTTCCGCCTGCAAGTGGCCGCGCCCAATGCCAACGAGCGCGCGGCAGTCGATGGCTACGAAGCGTGGCTGAAGGCGCGCCTGGCGAGCGGTAACGTCAAAGGCGTGCGCATCGAGTCGCTCGAAAACGGCCGGCCCGAAATGCGCTCGACACTGGACCGCGCGGGACGCTTCCTGTCACTGGTCGGCCTGCTGTCGGCCATGCTGGCGGCGGTGGCGGTCGCGATGGCTGCGCGCCGTTTCATGCAGCGCCACCTGGACGCCTGCGCCATGCTGCGCTGTCTCGGCATGACGCAAAACCAGGTGGGCGCGATGTATTTGATCGAGTTCGCCATCGTCGGCCTGGCCGGCTCCGTGCTCGGTGTGCTGGTCGGCTTCGGCGCCCACTTCGTGCTGCTGGAACTGGTGGGAAATTTGATGGGCACCTCCCTGCCGCCGGTCTCGCCGCTGCCGGCCTTGCAGGGCATCGCCACCGGCATGCTGCTGCTGGTTGGCTTCGCATTGCCGCCCGTGCTACAGCTGCGCAATGTGCCGCACAACCGTGTGATCCGGCGCGAGCAGGCGGCGCCGCAGCCGATGGCCGTGGTCACCTACGGCATCGGCGTTGCGGCCTTCCTTGGTTTGCTGTTGTGGCAGACCGGCGACACGCGCCTGGCCTTGACCACGGCGGGCGGCTTCCTCGGCGCGTTTGCCGTGTTCGCGCTGGTCGCGTGGCTGGCCCTGCTGGCCTTGAAAAGCGTGCGCGGTGGCGTGCGCAACCAGGGCTGGCGCTTCGCGATCACGTCGCTGCAGCGCCGCCCTGGCGCGACCATCGTGCAGATCGTCTCGCTGGCGCTCGGCTTGATGGCGCTGCTGCTGCTCACCGTCGTACGCGGTGACCTGATGAGCGCCTGGCAAAGCGCCACGCCGCCCGATGCGCCGAACCGCTTCGTGATCAACATCTCGCCCGACCAGCAGGCCGGAGTGGCGCAGCAATTGGCCGCGGCGGGCGTTAAAACACCGGTGCTGTATCCGATGATCCGCGGGCGCCTGACCAGCGTGAATGGCGCCGACATCACGGCCACGACCTACCCGGACGAGAATGCGCGCCGCCTGGCCGAGCGCGAATTCAACCTGTCGACGATGCGCGACCTGCAGGACAATAACGAGGTCATCGCCGGCAAGTGGTTCGTCGACGGGCCTGGCGTAGCCGAGGCATCGGTGGAGCAGGGGCTGGCGAAAACGCTCGGCCTGAAGCTGGGCGACATGATGCGCTTCGATATCGCAGGCTCGATCGTGGACGCGAAGGTGACCAGCCTGCGCAAGCTCGAATGGGGCTCGATGCGGGCGAACTTTTTTGTCATCATCAACCCGGCCGCGATGGCCGCCACCCCGCAGACGATGATGACGGCGTTTCATATCGCGCCTGGTGGGAAAGACGGCAATATCGCCAACACGCTCACGCGCGCCTACCCCAACCTGACCGTGATCGATGTCAGTGGCATCATCCGCCAGTTGCAGGATGTGCTCGACCAGGTCGTCATGGCGGTGCAGTTCCTGTTCCTGTTCACGCTGGCCTCCGGCGTGCTGGTGCTGTATGCGGCGCTGATGGGATCGCAAGCCGAGCGCACGCGCGAGTCGGCCTTGTTGCGCGCGCTGGGTGCGACGAGGAAGCAGTTGGCGACGTCGCAGCGGATCGAGTTCGTGATGGTGGGTGCGCTGGCCGGCCTGCTGGCGGCTTCCGGCGCGGCGGCACTCGGGTGGGCGCTGGCGACTTACCAGTTCAAGTTTCCGTGGGTGTTCGAGCCGGCGGTGTGGCTGGCCGGCCTGGTTGCCGGCATTGTCTGCGCGCTGATTGGCGGCTGGTTCGGGTTGCGGCAGGTGCTCAGGCAGGCGCCGTTGCAGACCTTGCGCGAGGCTTGACCCCCGCGCAGGCGGGGGCCATAGCACCTGGGCGTACCAGGTTTTCAGTCAGGTCGGCGTTCGCTAATGCGACAGAACCTGCCGTCTTCAATCTGCCCCAGCCTGGCGGGCGCCGCGGCGCTGGCGTTGCCGAACAGGATGATGGCGAACCTTAACGAATGGACTGTTTCAGTTCCGGCGTACCGAAGTCGACCAGCTTGCCCTTGGACTGGGCGAAATAATCGGCCCAGAAACCCTGCAGCGCTTTCAGGCGGATCGGATCCCGATACACCGCTTTCTGGCCAGTGGTGTCGCTGGCGATCAGCCCTGCGCCCATGACCCAGATCCGGGCATTGCCGAAGTCGGCCAGCATGCTGGCCTTGCGCACCCGCGCCATCTCGGCGGCGGGGTCGATGTTGCGCATGCCGTTACGCTCGTAGAACGAGGCGATGGTCGAGTTTTCCAGCATGTCGGAAATGACCAGCACCAGCTTCTCGGGCGCGGTGGCCGCACGTACTGAAACCGACACGTCGGACATGGCGGCGATGACATCGGATTTGGCCAGGTCGCCACTGGCGCTGGCGAACCCCTGTGCCATCGCGGCCTGCATTTTTTTGACGACGAAGCCGCGCTGGCCGGCCAGGCATTCGTCGAACTGGCGCAATTTCTTGACGCTGATGGCATGGCGTTCGGATTCCGGCACGCCCTGCTCCAGCACACCTGAAAACACCGTGCTGGTATAGCGTGACTGCGAAAACGCGGAAAAGCGCACCACGGTCAATTCGGTGCCGGCGACGATCTGCGGGGCCACGGCTTGCCAGGCCGATGCCTGCAAAGCCGGACTGAGCAGCGTCGTCTCGTCAATCAGCAGGAACACCGAGCGCAACGGCGCGGGCGCTGCGGTCCCCATTTTATTGGCGGCATAGCAGGATGGGACGTCGCCATCGCGGGCCAGGGCCGGGCCGGTGGCAACGAGCGCCAGTGCAAGGGACAGGGCAAAAGCGGGCAGGCGCATCAAAACAGGCCCTCGACTTCCTTGGCGGCGGCATCGCGTTGATGGCGCGCCTTGATGGCTGCAATGATCTCGGCACGGGTCGCCGCATCCAGGCTCAGAACGTACTGTTCTTTTTCGGTTTTGTCCCCCAGGGCGTCGAGCGCATCCAGGTGCGACTGCACGGTACCGTGCGGCGCTGCGGCCGGGACCGGCACGGCAGCCGGTGCTGGCATCTGTGCTGGTGCCGCTGCGGGCACCACGGCCGCAGGCGGATAGTCGTCCGTCGCCGCTTCGCTGGCGGTCTTGGCCAGGTATTGCTTGAAACTGTGAATGGTCAGCTTGCGGTTGGTTTCGCTGAACTTGGCGTGCAGGCCCGTCATCAGTTCTTCGACCGGCTCGACGAATGCGCCCCGCACTTCCCTCACTTCGGTCCAGCTGGCAAAGCCACGTGTCCGTTTATAGGCAGCGGGACTCTCCTTGCCGCCAAAACCCCATTTGAAACCGGCGTAGATCGCAACGATCTGGGTAATGACAAAAATCACGGCGAGGATAATAAACGCCGACATCGCTTCCGACTTGGCGGCGTCATGCACGCTCGTGGCCGCAATGACGTTGGCCTTGTCGTTCGATGCCGTCACGGACGCCGGCAAGCCGTTCGGGCTGGTTGCGCCAAATGGATTCGATACGTCGGCACTGGTTTGGGTACCCATCGTGTTTTGCGCCTCGGTCTTCTCATGCGCCATCATGCGCATGAACGTCGACAGCACGGCAATCGCGAGGATGGTGCAGACCGCCACGTAGACCATCGTGTACTTGCCGTTGTCGCCCACGCGATTGACCAGCTGGGTACAGGCGATCTCGCCGTCATCGATGGTTTGCGGCTGGTGCAGCGAGACCTCGTGGGTCTTGAACTGGCGGTCGTTGCGTGCATTGGTTTGCTGCCAGTCGACGCGGGCGGCACCGATGAGGCGGGTACGGTACAGCTGATGGCCGGCGGCGTGCATGATCATGCCCAGTACCACGCACAGCACCAGGACCAGCGCCACCATCAACAGCGTATAGGTGTCCGCCGTGCCTTCCGGCGCAATGAACGTGCCGAGGAGGTAGGAAAAGCCCAGGCCCTCGGCGATGATCAGGATGCCGATGACGGCCATCAGCCAGAACGGCAGCGGTTGGCGCCCGAGGTCGCCTGCCTTGGTGAGGTATGTTTTCGAATTGTCGAATTCGTCCCGATCCATCGCAGGAATGAATTTCTTGAAGTCGCCGCCGAGCGTGTTTTCCGCCTTGGTCCAGCCATCAGCGCTCGTGCTGGTCTTGCCGCTGATGGCGCGCAGCTTGAGCATGCGGTAATAGAACAGCTTGCCATGGAAAGTATTGTTGATGCTGTACCAGACCAGCGCGCCGAATACGACGACCAGCAACAGAACAAACCCTGAGGAAATCAAAGACATGTGAAACACTCCTAAGTGAAAAAATACGGCGGGCAAGCCCGCCCGCCGCGACACAGCGCCCGGGCCTTATCGGCTACGCGGTACCTCGGGTTTGAATTCGGACGCAAACAGTTGCGCATTGCGGCTCTGGTAGACATAGCCTTGCTCGGCCTTGAACGGTCCGGCCGCGGGCAGCACGACATCGATGCAGCGCAAGGGCGCACCCTGCTCGAAGAACACGCGGTACAGTGTGCCGCGGCTGCCCGTATAGGTATTAACGACCGGGACGATGGTGAAATCTGGCTTGCGGGTGACACCACCTTTCTCGCTGAAATCCTTGAAAATCAGGACCGTCGGGTTGCTCGCCGGCAGCCCGCCAGCGCGGATGACCGCGACATTATTCATGCTGACCAAATTGCCGTTGACCGTGCCCACCCACGATGTTCCGTAGGCGCCTGGCTGGTAGTCGCCGGTCTTGTATTCGGCGCCGCCGCGCAGCGATTTGACGGAATGGGACACGCGCGCGCGATCGTCGACGCAGGAGCGCATCGGCATCTCGTCGGCGATGGCCAGCGGCAGCAAACTGAAACCGTCGTTGCGCAGTACCTGGCCCACGTTCACCTGATGGCGCCGGGTATCGAATTTGACGCCGCCCAGGTCGAGGCCATTGGCGGGCGCGGGTAAAGGCGCTGCTGCCCCCGCGAGTACCCGGGCCGGGGTATCGGCCGGGGCTTTGGGCGCCGGCGCCGCGGCGCGGGCTGGCGCTGGTGCGCTGCTGGCGACCTTGGGCAATGGCTTGACGCCGGCATTGCTGCGTGCCGGTGCGGCGGACGCTACTTTCTTCGATGCACCTGCGCTGCCGGTACCCGGGCGCACGCCATCCTTGTCAGGGGTGGCCGCAGTCACCTCGGTCACCGGCTGGAAATAGCTGGACACCGATACCCGCGATGCAAGGTAACTGGACATGACGCTGTCGTTGGCGACATCGACAATTTCCACGCGCCGGTTGGACGCCCGCCCGGCCGCGCTGTTGTTGTCGGCGACCGGCAAGGTTTCGCCAGCGCCCTGGAAATACAAGGACGATTCGGGGACGCCGGCATCCCGAAACACGTTCGCGACCGCGCGCGCGCGACGCTCCGAAAGATCGGCCGCAGCGCGCGTATCTTCGTGGTCGTCCGTGTGGCCGACAATCAGAACCTTGCTGCTCTGGAGCGAACCGGCCTCCTGCGCATCCATGCCTTGGCTGCGCGCCCTCGGCGTGTAAGTGGCGGCAATATCGGCAAAGTAACCGCGCGCGGTCGGGGTCAGCACATCGGAATTGGGCATGAACTGGCCGGCGGCGCCGCCCTTGTCGACGACACTGGCCGACATCCCCACCGCATTCTCGTTCGCGCCGTTCTGCTGGCCAGCTTTGGGCAACTGCAGCACCACCGTGCGCATTTCCAGGTCATGCTTTTTCGCGATCGTGGCCAGCTCGCACCGCCGCCGCGACACATCCTTGCCGATCGCGTGGCCGATGGCGCCGCCCAGCAACGCGCCGAACGGCACCGCATACTTCCCGTTCGATACTTTTTTAGCGACGAAGCCCCCCGCCAGCGCGCCCAGCACTGCGCCGGCGTTTTGCGGACTCTCATCGAGGCAGGGGTCGATCGCGGCCTGGTGGGCGCCGCCCGTTCGTCCAGGCTGCGATGCCATGGGCGCGCAGCCTTGCGTGATAAGTGCCAAAATAATAAGCGATGCAACCGGCTTTTGGCGGCGGGCACTAGATAACGTTATTGACATATTCTTGGTATACGTTGATGTAAGAAAATATCATAATAGAAATAATTGTTTAAATGCATATATTGAACATGTATTTCAGAGATACGTGGGAAATGATGGTTGGTTACAACAGTAGTCAGACAGAGGGAATGGTTCTGTCGCATTAGCGAACGCCTGCGGGCCGGTCGAGGAAACTACGGTTCCCGAATCCAGGACGAATCAACATGGTTAACTTCAAAGGTGTGCGTTTTCCGATCGACGATTCATCGATCAACCTGTGGGCGATTCGTTTCCCGCCGCGAAGCGCTTCTTCGACAAGGCCATATATCTCAACAACATCGTTGAACAGGGTTACCGCGCCATTAGGCGGGTGGCCAGGCCGATGCTAAATTTCAAATCATTTCGCGCCGCCGGTTCCGTTCTCGCCGGCATTGAGCTGGCCCACATGATCCGCAAAGGCCAGTTCGCGATTGACGGCGCGGATGCGATGTGGGTCGCAGACGAATTTTCTACGCTGGCAGGAATGGTCCGTCCAGTCTGAGCGGGACAATGCTCTTCCAGGGAAATTCCGCCGTTAATCATCAACCCGACAGAGCCGCCAGTCATGCAGCGCAGTCCTGCCATGGATCCCCGCCTTCGCGGGGACGAGGTATCATGCCGCATGCCTGACACTCCCACCCTGTACGACACCATCGGCGGCGCTGCGCGCCTGCGTGAACTGGTCGACCGCTTTTACGACATCATGCAGCTGGAAGCTGACTTCGCCGGTATCCACGCCATGCACCCGGTCCCCAACGACAGCTCGCGCGACAAGCTTTTCATGTTCCTGTCCGGCTGGATGGGTGGCCCCGATTTATATATCGAAGCATTCGGCCACCCGCGCCTGCGCGCGCGCCACCTGCCGTATGCGATCGGCACCAAAGAACGCGACCAGTGGCTGCACGCGATGGCGCAAGCGACCGGCGAAGTGGGCATGGACGAGGCGTTAAGACTGCGCCTGATGCAGTCGTTCTATGAAACCGCCGACTGGATGCGCAACAAGGCCGACTGATGACCGACTCCCATTTCTATCTGCTCATCGGCGCGGTCCTGGTCGTGATCGTCCTGCAGGCGCTGGCCCTGCTGCGCGCACGCACGGGGGCCAACTCCGCCGCTGCCTTCGACCATCTCGAGCGCGAACTGCGGCGCGAGATGCAGCTTGGTGCCCAGACTGCGCGCCAGGATACTGCCGCCAGCCTGGCCCAGTACCACGCCGCCACCGTCGGCCACCTCGACGCCATGCGCAAGCAGATTGGCGAGAACGCAGCCGTCGGCCGCGACGAGCAGGCGCGTAGTTTGAAGCGCGTGGCCGATTCGCTGAACCAGGCCCTGGCCACGATGACCGAATCGAACGCCCAGCGCATGCTGGAAGTGCGCGCCACGCTCGAACACAAGATCCGCGACCTGCAGCTTGATAATGGCCAGCGCCTCGAAGAGATGCGCAAGACCGTCGACGAAAAGCTGCATGCGACCCTGGAGACGCGCCTGTCCGAATCGTTCAAGCAGGTGTCGGAGCGACTCGAGCGCGTGCACCAGGGGCTGGGCGAAATGCAGCAGCTGGCCATTGGCGTCGGTGACCTGAAGCGGGTGCTCACCAACGTCAAGACGCGCGGCACCTGGGGCGAGGTGCAGCTGGAGATGTTGCTGGAGCAGGTACTCACTGTCGACCAGTACGGCAAGAACGTCGAGACGGTGGCCGGCACCAACGCCCGCGTCGAATTTGCCATCAAGCTGCCTGGGCAGCTTGATGGGGGCAAGCCGGTGTGGCTGCCGATCGACGCCAAGTTCCCGAAAGAGCAGTACGAGCGCCTGCTCGACGCAGCCGACCGTGCCGACGCCGAGGGCGTGATCAAATTCGGCGCCGAGCTGGAACGGGCCGTGCGCAGCGAGGCCAAAACCATCTGCGAAAAATATGTCTCGCCGCCGCAGACCACCGATTTCGCGATCCTGTTCCTGCCGACGGAGGGTTTATATGCAGAAGTCATGCGCCGTCCGGGCCTGGCCGACGATCTGCAGCGCACCCTGCGCGTGACGATTGCCGGGCCGTCGACCTTGTCGGCGATCCTGAACAGCCTGCAGATGGGTTTCAGGACGCTGGCGCTGGAAAAGCGCTCGTCCGAAGTGTGGCAGGTGCTCGGTGCGGTCAAAACGGAATTCGGCAAGTTCGGCGACGTGCTGGCCGCGACCAAGATGACGCTCGAGCGGGCAGCGAAAAACATCGAGAACGCCGAAGTGCGCAGTCGTCAGATGGCGCGCAAACTCAAATCAGTTGAAGCGTTGCCGAGCGAGGCGGCGCAGTTGATGCTGGGGGCTGCGGATGATGCGGCGGAATAGGTCAATTCCTGCGTCTTAAAGACCGTCCCGGGATGACGGTTTTGAGGGTAGTGGTGATAAAAAGCTTCGTGCGATTGCTGACTGCTAAACCAGCCCTTCAAACGGCAAAATATCCACAATTGCGCCCGCGGCCACATTGCCCGTTTCTTCATGCAGCACGACGATGCAGTTCGCCTGTGTCATCGAACTCAACATGCCCGAACCCTGCGCGCCGGTCAGGCGCACCTCGGTCCTGCCGCTGGCGTTGAGCGAAAAGATGCCGCGCTGGTATTCGGTGCGGCCGGCTTTCTTGCGGATTGGCGCGCTGGAGATCGCCTGCAGCAGCGGCGGCACGACGGCGGCCGCACCCATCATCTGCAGCAGCGCCGCGCGCGCAAAAAAGTAGAACGAGACCATTACGGCCACCGGATTACCGGGCAGCCCGAACAGAAAGGCGCTACGGCCGTTCGAGGCGATCTTGCCGAAGGCGAGCGGGCGGCCCGGGCGCATGCCGATCTTCCAGAATGTGACGTCGCCCAGGCGCGCCATGATCTCGCGCGTGTAATCGGCCGCGCCCACCGAGACGCCGCCGGAGGTGATGATCGCGTCGGCGTTCTCGCAGGCCGCGCGCAACGCGGCCTCCAATGCAGCCGGATCGTCGCGCACCACGCCCATGTCGAGGATGTCGCAGCCGAGGCGCTCGAGCATGCCATAGATGGTGTAGCGGTTGCTGTCGTAGACGCAGCCGGCGTCGAGCGCTTCGCCGACCGAGCGCAGTTCGTCGCCGGTCGAAAAAAACGCCACGCGCAGGCGCCGCTGCACGGAGACCTCGGCAATGCCGAGCGAGGCGATCAGGCCCAGGTCGGCCGGACGGACGATCCTGCCGCGCGCGAGCGCTGCACCGCCACGTGCCAGGTCTTCGCCGGCGAAGCGGCGGTTGTCGCCCGCGCCGATGACGCCGGGCGCGAGGCGCACCGTGGCGCCGTCGACCGTCACGCATTCCTGCGGCGCGACCGTGTCGCAACCGGTGGGCATGACCGCGCCGGTCATGATGCGGATGCACTGGCCCGGCGCCACGGCGCCAGCGTACGGCCGCCCGGCGAATGCGGTGCCGGTGACGGTCAGCGTGGTGACGGCATCGGGCAGCAGGTCGGCGCCGCGCAGCGCGTAGCCATCCATCGCCGAGTTGTCATGCGCCGGCACGTCGATCGGCGAGATGATATCGGCGGCCAGCACGCGGCCCAGGGCCGCCCGCAGCGCCACGCGTTCGACCGCATTGACCGGTGTGACGAAGCGTTTGATCAGCTGCTGGGCGTCGCGAACCGCCAGCGCCTCGGGGTCATACGACGCCAAACAGCTGGCAACGTCGCGCATGCTGGTCGCTTCATGCACGCGCAGCTCCTCGAGGGTATTGATATTGCGAAACGCGTCGCTGTCGGCGAACACCACTTCGGCGACGTTCGCGTCGCCATACCAGGCGCCCATCTTGCGGCCACCGCCGGCAAGGTAGGCTTGCAGCACCGGCAGCAGACTGGTCTTGACGAGGCAGAACACGGGCTGGCGCTGGCCGTCGGCGCTGACGGCGATGGCGATGTCCGCATCCTGTGCGGTCAAGCCGGCCAGCAGCCGTTCGGCCAGGTCGAGCGGCAGGAACGGCGAATCGCACGGCGCGGTCAATAGCAACGGTGCGGCGCAGCAGCGCATGCCCGCTTCCAGTCCGGCCAGCGGGCCGGCGAAATCGCCGGTCGCGTCGGGCCAGACCGGCACGCCGAGCGCGGCGTAGGTGTCGAGGTTGCGGTTGGCGCTGATTGCCAGGCGCTTGACCTGGGGCGCGAGGCGCGCCATGACGGCCGCCACCATGGCCTCGCCGCGAAACGGTTGCAAGCCCTTGTCCACGTGGCCCATGCGTGTGGCGCGCCCGCCGGCCAGGATCAGTCCATCCATAGTTTGCATAAGCGTCGGCATCAAATTCAGCCGCCGATGTACGACATTTCCACCTTGCGCACACCCGGCACCAGGCCGTCGGTGTTAATGGTGCGGGTTTCGGAGTAGCGGTCGGCGCGTTTGTGCCAGACGCCGGCAATCGCGTTCGACAGTTCGGCATCGCTGCGGCCGTCGCGCATCAGCGCGCGCAGGTCGTGCCCGCGCGAGGCGAACAGGCAGGTGTACAGTTTGCCTTCGGTCGACAGGCGCGCGCGCGAACAATCGGCGCAGAAGGCCTGCGTGACGCTGGAGATGACGCCGATTTCGCCGCTGCCGTCGGCATAGCGCCAGCGCGCGGCGGTTTCACCGACGTAATTCGGATCGATGGGTTCGAGCGCCATTTCGGCGCCGATCCGTTCGACCACTTCGCCGGACGACACCACCTCCATCATGTTCCAGCCGTTCGATGCGCCGACGTCCATGTACTCGATGAAACGCAGCACATACGGCGTGTTCCTGAAATGGCGCGCCATCGGCAGGATCTGGTCGTCGTTGACGCCGCGCTTGACCACCATATTCACCTTGATCGGCCCGAGGCCGGCGGCATGGGCCGCATCGATACCCTCGAGCACGTCGGCGACGGAAAAATCGACGTCGTTCATGCTGCGGAAGGTGGCATCGTCCATTGCATCGAGCGAGACGGTGACGCGGTCCAGGCCAGCGTCTTTCAGCACTTGCGCCTTGCGCGCCAGCAGGGAGCCGTTGGTGGTCAGTGTCAGGTCGAGCGGGCGGCCGCTCGCGGTCGGCAGCGCGCGCAGCATGGAGACAAGTTCTTCGAGGTTTTTGCGCAGCAGCGGCTCGCCCCCGGTCAGGCGGATTTTCTCGACGCCGTGGGCGATAAAGATGCGCGCCATGCGGGTGATTTCCTCGAACGACAGCAGGGCTGCATGCGGCAAATACGCGTAATCCTTGTCGAACACTTCCTTCGGCATGCAATACACACAACGGAAATTGCAGCGGTCGGTCACGGAAATGCGCAGGTCTTGCAGCGGACGGGCGAGCGCGTCGGCCAGCCGGCCGTCGGGCAGCGCCAGCAGGGCAGGGACAGCAGGAATGCGCGAGCGTGCGTCGCTGAGCATGATGATTTTTTCGGCCATCCGATACGATAGCACGGAGGGCGAATCAGCACAGGAAGCGACCCCGGCCGGCACATAAAAAAGGGACGCACGCGGCGTCCCTTTTTAGTCGCTCAGGCAATCACTTGGGCTTATTGACGCGTATCGACCTGGATCAGCGGCTCGTCCGCTTGCGGCGGCAAGGGCTTGCGCGTGCGCGGCACGCGCACTGGCGGGGCGACCTGTTCGGCTGCAGCGCGGGCGGCGCGCAGTTTTTCCGGGTCGGTGGCCGCCAGGGTCAGGCCGGCCGAATCGAGCAATTGGCCCAGGTCGGCAACCGGCGCGGGTGCGACCGGCGCTGGCGCTACCGGGAACTGCACCGGCGCCGCTTCGACTGCTGCGACGACTACTGGTTCAGGCGCCGCCACCGGGAATTCCACCGGCTTGACAGCCAGGCGCTCGGCTTCGGCAGCATGCACATGGGCTGCGGTTTCGGCAACCTGGGCCGCCACCGATGCGGTGGTCGGGAACAGGAATGCCGCTGGCGCTTCTGCGACCGGCGCAGGCTTGACTGGCTCGGCGACAGGTGCAACTTCCACCACAGCTTCGGCCGCGGCCACTGCCTCGACATGCTTGGATGCCATCGACGCGGACGTCGGGAACGCCCACGCTTCCGGTACCGGCTTCACGGCCGGGATAACCACCTCGACCGGTGCTTTTGGTGCGCGGCTCTGCTCTTTGGCCGCTTCGTCGGCGACCGGCATGAAGGCCGGTTCGGCGCCTTCGGCCTGGCCGTTTTCGTCGCCTTCCATGCCTTCGCGGTCACGGCGGTTACGGTTGCGACCACCACGGCGGCGGCGGCGGCGCGGCTCGTCGCCTTCGTCGAGTTCTTCACCATTCGGGCCCAGCGACGTGACGGTCTTGGTCACTTCGATGTGCTCTTCCTGCAAGCCGTCCGGGCCATTCGTCACGACGGTAACAGCCTGCGACGACACGGTCTGGATCAGTGCGATTTCTTCAGGCTTGCCTTCGACCGGCGCTGCGCGTTCGACCCGCTCAGGACGTTCGCCACGTTCTTTCGGTGCCCGTGGCTGGCGTTCCGGACGCTCGCCGCGCTCAGGACGCTCGGCGCGCGCGACGACTGGTGCTGCCGGATCGACTGGTTCGCGCGGCGGACGCGGTGGCCGTGGCGGACGGGCCGGTTTGGCTTCCATATCGGCCGCGGCGCTGTTCGCCGGTTTCACGGCATCGTCGAACACCGGCTTGATGGCCGGGTCGCGCGGCTCGCGTGGTTCGCGCTCGGGCTTGCCATTGCGGCCGGTGCGGGCGCGCGGACCGCGGTTGTTGGCGCTGTTGCGTTCACCGGCAGTGACGACCGGCGGCGGGGCAGCAGGGCGGACCGGGGCGGCGGCCGGGGCAGGCGCCGCTGCTGGTTTGCCAAAGAAGAAATTGCGCACCTTGTCCATGAAGGTTTCCGGCGCTGGCGCTGGCAGCGCGGCTGGCGCTGGTGCCGGTGCAGGTTTCACGGCCTCGGTACGGTCGACCACGGGCGCAGGCTGGGCCGGCGTGATGGTTTTGACCATGGCTTCCTGGCGCGGCTTGGCATCTTCCTTCTGGCGCTTGCTGTAAGCCATGTCAGTTTCCGCCGACTCGGCCAGCGTGTAGCTGGCCTGGCTTTCCTCCAGGCGCGGATCGTCGTGCTTGATGCGCTCGAGCTTGTAGTGCGGCGTATCGAGGTGTTTGTTTGGCACCAGGATCACGGAAATGCGGTGGCGGTTCTCGATTTTGAGTACTTCGCCGCGCTTTTCATTCAACAGGAAGGCAGCCACATCGACCGGCACCTGGACGTGGATGGTGGCCGAATTCTCTTTCATCGCCTCTTCCTGGATGATGCGCAGGACTTGCAGGGCGGACGACTCGGTATCGCGGATGTGGCCGGTGCCGGAGCAGCGCGGGCAGGTCACGTGCGAACCTTCCGACAACGACGGACGCAGGCGCTGACGCGACAGCTCCATCAGGCCGAAGCGGGAAATCTTGCCCATTTGAACACGGGCGCGGTCATGGTGCAGCGCGTCTTTCAGGCGGGTTTCGACTTCGCGCTGGTTTTTTGCCACTTCCATGTCGATGAAGTCGATGACGATCAGGCCGCCGAGGTCGCGCAAGCGCAACTGGCGCGCCACTTCTTCGGCCGCTTCGCAGTTGGTGTTGAAGGCGGTCGTTTCGATGTCGGAACCGCGCGTGGCGCGCGCCGAGTTGACGTCGACCGAGACCAGTGCTTCGGTGTGGTCGATGACGATCGCGCCGCCGGACGGCAGGGGCACGGTGCGCGAGTACGCCGTTTCAATCTGGTGTTCAATTTGAAAACGCGAAAACAGCGGCACATCGTCACTGTAGCGTTTTACGCGGTGCACCATGTCGGGCATCACGTGGCTCATGAACTGGTGGGCCTGGTCGTAGATCTCGTCGGTGTCGATCAGGATCTCGCCGATGTCCGGCTGGAAGTAGTCGCGGATGGCGCGGATGACCAGCGACGATTCCTGGTAGATCAGGAAGGCGCCGGTGGCCGACTTGCCGGCCCCTTCGATGGCGCGCCACAGTTGCATCAGGTAATTCAAGTCCCACTGCAATTCTTCGACATTGCGGCCGATGCCAGCGGTGCGGGCGATCACCGACATGCCTTGGGGCAAGTCGAGTTTGTCCATGGTTTCGCGCAGTTCCTGGCGCTCTTCACCTTCGACGCGGCGCGATACGCCGCCGCCGCGCGGGTTGTTCGGCATCAACACCAGGTAACGGCCGGCCAGCGAGACGAACGAGGTCAGGGCGGCGCCTTTGTTGCCGCGCTCTTCCTTTTCGACCTGGACCATGATTTCCTGGCCTTCGCGCAGGGCTTCCTTGATCGACGCGGTGCGCACGTCGACGCCTTCGCGGAAATAAGTGCGCGCAACTTCTTTAAATGGGAGGAAACCGTGGCGATCTTCGCCGTAGGAGACGAAGCAGGCTTCGAGCGATGGCTCGATGCGGGTGATCACGCCTTTGTAGATATTCGACTTGCGCTGTTCGCGCCCGGCCGATTCGATATCGATGTCGATCAGTTTCTGACCGTCCACGATGGCGACGCGCAGCTCTTCTTGCTGCGTCGCGTTAAACAACATACGTTTCATTTTTATTGGCTCCACGGCCCCGCAGGGCCGCTCAAGGCCGCCTTGTCAGGACGGCCGGTACATGAAAGCACGCGGGGGAGCAGAACGTTGGAGGGGGTATGCCCGAATGTGCCGTGCACGCCACGGTGAACTGGGCGGTGCGCGGCAGGGCGCTTGAGAGGTCGATCGACATGCCGAGCGCACGCATCAGCCGGTAACCGGTGCCGCAGGAAGGGCACGAAGATTAACGCGGCGAGGTGCAACAACCAGCCAGACCTATGTGAACAGCGAACACACCAAGACTTCGATTCCCAGGCGATTGACTCTGCCTTTACTCGCTAGCCTTCAGGATGAGGCTTACATCGGGTCGGGCGAAACGGCAAGCGTTATCGACGCCATCAACCGGCGAGCCGATGGCGGCTTGCCGGTACTTATCCTTAATAATCCAAACTATCCAGTCCTTCATGCCAGCGCGACAATCCGATTACAACAACGGTGCAACCTTGACGCGCGCAGGAATGTGCGTACACGTTTTTCCATCGAATTCGCAATTTGGCAGGGCCGATGGAGACGCCCATGTGTAAAATATCGTTTTAATTCTTACACAGCAGAGGTTTGACCACCGCCGGTCGATTATATATTCAAAATGAAGGACTTAGACAGAATTTCTGGGAAGACAAAGGAAATGAAGAAGCAAAGCGATGTGGCCCCACCTTCATCACCGGCACTGCAAGCCCAGTTCATCACCATCCACGAAGAAGACGCCGGACAGCGCATCGATAACTACCTGCTGCGAATCTGCAAAGGCGTGCCAAAAAGCCACGTTTATCGCATTTTGCGGTCGGGCGAAGTGCGCGTCAATAAAGGCCGTATCGACCAGTTGTATCGCCTGCAGGATGGCGACATGGTACGTATTCCACCAATCCGCATTGCCGAGAAAGAATCGACGGCGCATGTGCCGGGTGCGGAATTCGCGATTATTCACGAAGACAGCCATTTACTGGTCATCGACAAACCGTGTGGCACCGCCGTGCACGGCGGTTCCGGTGTCTCATATGGCGTGATCGAACAATTGCGCGCCTCGCGCCCGGACGCCAAGTTCCTGGAACTGGTGCACCGGCTCGACCGTGAAACCTCGGGCTTGCTGCTATTGGCGAAAAAACGCTCTGCGCTGACCAATCTGCACGAGCAGATGCGTGATGGCCTGACCGACAAGCGCTATCTGACGATGGTGGCGGGCGAATGGAAGAATGCGCGCCAGCACATCAAGCTGCCGCTGCACAAGTACACGACGGCGGAAGGCGAGCGCCGCGTGGTTGTGCAAACCGGCGGGATGGAATCGCACACCGTGTTCAGTTTATTGCGCAAGTGGCCGAACTTTGCCTTGCTGGAAGCGGAACTGAAAACCGGGCGCACACACCAGATTCGCGTTCATCTGTCATCGTCTGGCTTTCCCATTCTTGGCGACGACAAGTACGGCGATTTTGCGCTCAACCGCCAGCTGTTAAAGGCTGATGCTGGTCGTGGTGCCTTGAAACGGATGTTTCTGCACGCCCATCAGATTACGTTTACCCATCCGGAATCCGGCAAGCCCATGACACTGAATGCAACATTGCCACCGGAATGCGAACGTTTCTTGGTAAGCTTGGGCAAACCACAGGGCTGAATTTCATCCGAATCCCGGCCCCTTACTTATTCAGGAGCGCCGGTCGTCACAAGCGACCGGCAGACATGCCAAGAAAGCAATTTGATCTCATCGTCTTCGATTGGGACGGTACGCTGATGAACAGCACCGCAACGATCGTCAAATGCATCCAGTCCGCCGCGAAAGACGTCGGCTTGACGCCGCCCACCGATGCCGCTGCCTCGCACGTCATTGGCCTGGGCCTGGCCGAAGCCATGCAGCACATCATGCCCGACATCGAGCCGGGGCAATACCAGCGCATGGTTGAGCGCTACCGCTACCATTTCATGACCGATGTGCATGAACTGGTGCTGTTTGACGGCGTGCGCGCCATGCTGGCCGAACTGAAACAGGAAGGTTATTTCCTGGCCGTGGCGACAGGAATGGGCCGTGTCGGCCTGAACCGTTCGCTGAATGCAACCGGCTTGCTGTCTGTGTTCGATGCCACCCGTTGCGCAGACGAGACATTTTCCAAGCCGCATCCTGCAATGTTGCAAGAACTGACCAGGGAACTCGGCCAGGACCTGCGCCGTACCGTTATGATCGGCGACACGACGCATGACCTGCAAATGGCCATGAATGCGGGCGCCGGTGGCATCGCCGTCGAGTACGGCGCACATCCGGTGGCCCAGCTGGAAACCTGCAACTCCCTGTTTTCGGCGCAGAACGTCGCGCAACTGCGGGACTGGTTGCGCGACAACGCATGAGCGCGCCGGAGGTACTGGTGTGCAGCACCGACGACGTGCAGGACGGTGGCCCCGGGGTGCGCTTTGCGGTGCTGGCGTTCGGTAGCGCCGCCACCGCCTTCGTGGTGCGGCACCACGGACAGGCGCGCGCCTACCTGAATCGTTGCGCCCATGTTCCGATCGAACTGGACTGGGAAAAGGGCACCTTTTTCGAGTCCAGCGGCCTGTATCTGATGTGCCAGACGCACGGCGCGATTTATGCGCCCGACACGGGCGCCTGTGTCGGCGGACCCTGCCGCGGCGGGCGTTTGCGTGCGATCGCCGTGCGCGAAGAAGCGGGCAAGATTTTTTGGCAGCCGGACCAGCAGATCCAGGCGCCGACAACCTAAAGTGAGCTATGACGGACGAGACCAGCACCAACTATCCTGACAACAGCCGTTTGGCCCAGTCGCCCACGGTCGGCAACTGGGAACGCGAAACGCTGGAAAAACTGGTCTTTGCCACCATCAAGGAAAAGAAGGCGGCGCGCCACTGGAGCATATTCTTCAAGCTGTCGTTCCTGGTGCTGGCCTTTTTCTGCCTGTGGGCGTTCTTCGATTTCAACTTCAGCGGTTCGGACGACGATATCCTGGCGCGCCACACGGCGCTCATCGAAATCAACGGCGAAATTGACTCGGAAGGCAGCGGCTCGGCCGACACCGTCCTGCCGGCGCTGAACAAGGCGTTTGCCGACAGCGGTTCGGCGGCGGTCATCCTGCGCATCAACAGCCCCGGCGGCAGCCCGGTCCAGGCCGGCATCATCGTCGATGAAATCCTGCGCCTGAAAAAAGGCTATCCAAAGAAACCTTTATATGTGGTCGTCGATGAAATCTGCGCGTCGGGTGGCTATTACATTGCGGCGGCGGCGGACAATATTTATGTCAACAAGGCGAGCATCGTCGGTTCGGTGGGCGTGCTGATGGATGGCTTCGGCTTTACCGGCACCATGGAAAAGCTGGGCGTGGAGCGGCGCTTGCTGACAGCCGGCGAAAACAAGGGTTTCCTCGATCCGTTCAGCCCGCAGTCGGCCAAGCACAAGGCCCATGCGCAGGAAATGCTGGACGAAATCCACAGCCAGTTCATTTCGGTCGTGCGCGCCGGGCGCGGCAAGCGCCTGAAGGAAACGCCGGAAACCTTCTCCGGCCTGTACTGGACCGGCGCGCGCGCCGTCGAGATGGGCCTGGCCGATGGCTACGGCACCGTCGACACGGTGGCGCGCGATATCGTCAAGGCCGAAGACATCATCGATTACACGACCCACGAAGGATTGCCCGAGCGCGTGCTGAAGAAATTTGGCGCCTCGGTGGGCGGCGGCGCCGTGAAGGCTGTGTCTGGCACGGCCCTGCCGCGCGTGCGCTGAGCTACGCCCGCTGAGCGGGGGCCGCTGAGCGGGCGCAACAAACCCCTTGTAAATTGGCGTGGCCGGCGTATATTAAAAGTGTAGTCTGCAACAAAAGGAGAAGTTTATCGTCGTTTCCTGCTGGTCCCGATGCTGTGCCTAAATTGCGCCTGCGCCGCGAAGTTGCATGCGGCTTTCGAGAGAATTTTCATTCCTCATATGTTCTTCCCGCAGTACGAACGACGGCAACGCGCCGTCGTTTTGCTTTTGTGTCAGTCAAGATCGCTGGACGATGGCGCATCGGTATGTGCCGGCGCAGCGTCATCGTCCCACACGCCACCGCGCGCGATCCAGGCGAAAAAATGGTCCTGTTGGCGTGCATAGAAGGCGGCGCGGAACGGCGGCGCATCTGCGCCGTTTTCCGGTAAGGCGACGGTATTGGCGCTGGTCCAGCGTGCCATTGCCAGCCGCGTGGCCAGCAGTGCAACTTGCTCCTGAATAATGACGGCGCGCAAGGCGGGTTGGTAGAGCAGGGTACGGGCGTCGAAAATGGCGCAGTTGCCGGCATGGGACGGCGGGCTGGGGGCATGGCTCGATGGTGCAGACGGTGAGACCTTGTACATGGTTGTCCTCGTGATACGGTTGTGTTGTCCTAATGCACCCGGGATTATTCGCTGAGTTGGTTAGGCCGATTCCTACTGAAGTTTCAGTCTATCAATTAGGAATAATCCGAGCCTTGATTTGGCGCAAACGAGATTCTGCACTGTGCGGCCTCCACCACACCTTGTTGGGCACAAACGCCTTCTGTTACAGTCTCGCGCATGAGCAAATTATCCCTTGACCGCATCCTGCAATCGCAGGGTTTTGGCACGCGCAAATACTGCCGCGCCCTGATTGAAGACGGCGACGTCATCATCGATGGCGCCCCCGCCACCAACTACAAAACCACTTACGAGACAGATGGCCTGGTGCTGACCGTGTTCGACGAAGAGTGGATCTATCGCGCGCATTTGTACCTGGCGCTGTACAAGCCGGCCAACTTCGAATGTTCGCGCAAACCGAGTCACCATCCCGGTGTGTTGACCTTGCTTCCCGAGCAATTTACCTGGCGCGAAGTGCAGCCGGTCGGCCGCCTGGACCACGATACCACCGGCTTGTTGCTGATGAGCGACGACGGCCCCTTCATCCACGCCCAGTCATCGCCCAAGCGCCACGTGCCGAAGATTTACCAGGCCACCACCGAACAGCCGATCACCGACGCGCTGGTCGCCGAACTATTAAAAGGCGTGCAACTGCATGACGAGCCGGCGCCGCTGGCGGCGGTCTCGTGCATCGCGCGTGGTGACCATCAGCTGGAAATCGTGCTAGAGCAGGGCAAATATCACCAGGTCAAGCGCATGCTGGCTGCGGCCGGCAACCATTGCAGCGCGCTGCACCGCTCGGCCATCGGCGGCCTGACGCTCGAGGCGCTCGGAATTGCCGAAGGCGAATGGTGCTATCTGACTGACGAGCAACTGGCCTTGCTGGCGCCCAGCGCATGAAGCTGGCCACGCTGCGCGACGGCAGCCGCGACGGCCAGTTGATGGTGGTCGCGCGCGACCTGAAAACGGCCCAACTGGCCGACGGCATTGCGCCGACGCTGCAGGCGGCGCTGGACGACTGGGCCTTCATCGCGCCCCAGCTGGAAGACTTGTCCAGTTTGCTCAACGCCGGCCGCGCCGGGCGCAGCTTCGACTTCGATCCCGCCCAGTGCATGGCGCCGCTGCCGCGCGCCTGCCAATGGGTCGACGCTTCAGCCTACGTCAACCACGTCGAGCTGGTGCGGCGTGCCCGTGGCGTTGAAATGCCTGCATCGTTCTGGGAAGAGCCGCTGATGTACCAGGGCGGCAGCGACGATTTTCTGGGCGCCATGGATGATATCGTGCTGGCGCACGAAGAGTGGGGCATTGATTTCGAGGCGGAAGTGGCCGTCATCACGGGCGATGTGCGGATGGGCGCGACGCCGGACCAGGCGCTGGCGCAGGTGCGCCTGGTGACGCTGGTAAATGATGTTTCGCTGCGCAATTTGATTCCGGCCGAGCTGGCCAAGGGCTTCGGCTTCCTGCAATCGAAACCGGCCACCGCCTTTGCGCCGGTGGCGGTCACGCCGGACGAGCTGGGCGAGGCCTGGCGCCAGGCGAAGCTGCATTTGCCGCTGCGCTCGACGTGGAATGGCGCGCTGGTCGGGCAGCCGCAGGCGGGCGAGGACATGGTGTTCAATTTCGCGCAGTTGATCGCGCACCTGTGCAAGACGCGCAATGCGCGCGCCGGCACGGTGGTCGGTTCCGGGACGGTGTCGAACAAGGACCCGAAACGCGGCTATTCCTGCATTGCGGAGAAGCGTAGCCTGGAGACGATTGCGGGCGCGGAGCCAGTCACCGAATTCATGCGCTTTGGCGACACGATCCGGATCGAGATGCTCGACAAGGCCGGCAAGAGCGTGTTCGGGGCGATCGAGCAGACCATCAAACGGCTGGGCTAGCTTTGGGCATCTGATAAAACGGTAGTTGTCGTTCGGAATTTCAGCAGCAATTTGCGGGATGTCTCGTTTAGACTTGCCTTTCACCAGCAAACGGACTCTGCCCGTGCACATACAACGCATCCATTTCGATAAAGTGTTCGACGTCCAGCAGCAGCTCGGCATGTTCAGTTTTGCCAGCGCCGGCGCAGTGACCTACAGCGTGCACCTGCCCTGCAAGGTGATTCCCCAGGAAGGCGAAACCTGGGCCGTTGCCTTCGGGCAGCCCGGCGATTGGTCCACCTTGCTGGGATGGCGTGACCTGGGCGCCCAGCGCACCACGCTGAACCATCGCCTGCGCCACGTGATCGTCGATCTTGCCTGGGGCGGGTACTGGGTTGCCGTGCCCATTGTGGCGTTGAGTATTTACGTCGGCGGTCCCTGGGCCGCCGGTGCGGTGGC
Organism: Massilia sp. S19_KUP03_FR1; assembly: GCF_036688685.1. Taxonomy (NCBI): domain Bacteria; kingdom Pseudomonadati; phylum Pseudomonadota; class Betaproteobacteria; order Burkholderiales; family Oxalobacteraceae; genus Massilia; species Massilia sp. S19_KUP03_FR1. Next base: position 83,144 of record NZ_JAQQPS010000018.1, read on the forward strand.
GCTGGCGGCGCTGTGCGGCGGCGCGTGGCTGATGCGCCACGTGGTGCGCCGCAACCGGCTGGTGCGCGCCGCGCTGCGCAAGACCTGAAGCCGCGCTTACGCCACCAGCATCCCCATGCTCACCGCCAGCATGGCTGCCTGCTCCTGCGAAATGGTGGCCCGCCGGAAGCTTGCAACCTGGTCAACCGTCATGGACCCAAGCGTCACCTGGCGCAAATCTGCCCCTTCAAATTTCGCTTGCCGCAGATTCGCTTCGGCCAGGCTGCCGCCCTGAAAAATCGCTTCGCGGAAATCGCAGCCAGCCAGGTCGGCGCTGGAAAAATCGATGCCCACCAAGGTTTGCTTGCGAAACCCCACACCGCGCAGATCGGCGCCTACCAGCAGGCTGTCGCGCAATGACAGGCCGAGCGTGCGCACGTCGGAGAACGTCGCGCCGGTCAATTTGACGCCATCGAAGGCGCTCGATGCCAGCAGGGAGCGGTTCCAGTTGGTGTTGTTCAGGTCGCAGGCATTGAAACGGCTGTCGGTCAGGTCGGCCAGCCCGAAATCGGCACGGCCCATGCGGCACGATTGCCAGCGCGTCTCGCTCAGTTGTGCGCGCGCGAACGAGGTGCCAGCGGCGCTGCAGCGGATGAAGACACAGTCGCGCAGGTCGAGGCGCGACAGGTCGGCGTCGTCAAAATCGCAGCGCTCGAAGGTGAGGGCGGCAGTGCGGCCGGCCAGCAAGGTTTCCAAGTCGGCGCGCGCCAGGGTTTGATCGGAAATGGGTAGTGCAAGGTCTGGCATGTCGGTCCCGTGAAAAGAGAGCGCACGCCGGCTGGACCGGAACGCACGCGCGACCAGCCCAGCTGCGCGTGCAGTGAACTGTCTGGATCCGCATGGGTGGAGAGTGGCGCGCTGTTGTGACTGCTGCTCGTGCCGGCTGGGCTAACCATCCAGCCTGCCCTCGTTCTGACTGCGCCGATTTTATGCGCTTGGCCCGAGCGATGTCAACGGCGGCAGGCCTACTGAAAGGGCTGGGCCGCGCGCAGATCGAGTTCGACCGGTGCCGTGATCCGGCGCAGCGCGTCGGCCTGCAGCAAGGTGCCGTCCGGGGCATGCAGCCGGTACCACAGCACCGCCGCGCCCGCGACGCGCAATTTCTCTCCCGTGAACAAGCCATTCTTGATGAGGGTGACGCCTTCCAGGCGCAGGTCCACGTCGAGCAGCAGTGCATCCTGGGTCCTGGCCGCGTAGGCGAGGAAACGGGCGGCGTTGAACAGTGGGCTTTTGTCGCCGGTTTCCCCCGTCTTGAGGGATTCGATGAAGGCGTCGACTGTCTTCAGGAACGCGTTGGCATTGACCACACTGCTTGCCAGCAGGCGTTTTTCGGCACCTTTGGCGGCGTCGGCAAGCGTATCGGCGATGGCGATCTGGTTGGCATATTCGCCGCGCAGGCCAGCGAGCGCGCGCACCCGTGCCATCAGCGCGCCATGTGTGCGTGTGTCGAGTTCGCCAAGGTAGCCGGTACCGAGTCCTGCAATACGCTGCGGGCACGCCTTGAACAGGGCGCTGCCGAACAGGGCGCGTGCACCGTCGCCAAACGCCACGCCAGTGAGCGTGATGTCGCTTTTAAAGAGTGCTGCAATATCGGCCGCGGTTTTAATTGTCGCGGGAATCGCGGCCAGCGGAACCATTGCCAGCGGCGCGCGTGCGCCCGCTGGCGGGCTGTGTTGTTCGATCAGTTGCTGTAGTTGGCGATGCTGGCGGGTCAGTTGTTCGGTGATGTGCAAGATACCATCGTCAACGCTGCGGGCGGCCACGATGCCCTGGCTGCTGGCCGGGTCGTAAAGTGCCACGGCCCCCAGCGGCGGCAACGCAGCGCACAGTTCCCGCGCCAGCTCGCCGGCCAGGTCGACCGACTTCATCAGCGCGACCACACCGGCGTGGCTGGTATCGACGCTGCCGGCCAGTGCCTTGCTGGTGGTTGGCGGCAGCCGTGCCAGCCATTCGGCGCGCTCGGCTTCCGCCAGCGCGCGGCGCAGTTCGGCTTCGCGCAGCGCCACCGTAGCGTCGCTGTCGGGTGCGGCGGCGTACCCGGGTAACGCTATAAAAAGTGGCAACAGGAAAAGCAAAACGTGGATGCGCACTGCCGGCATGGTCGCCTCCTGAATGCAATCAAGCGTCCAGTTTTAATCTTTATCCTACGGAAATATTGTTATTCATCAAGCTCATGCAAGTCATCGAAATAGCGGCCGGTCATGGCGCGCAATAACAACGATTTAGGAGCGCGTACAAATTATTACAACTTTGTCACATTTGAAGCAATCTGCCGGCTCACTGTCACGGGCTTGCCATCCAGTCCACGAGTAGCATGGAATTTTGCGTAAAAAGAGCGGCGTTTCGAAGGTTTTGCCTCAAATATTGGCTATTTCGCACCTGCTTTAATTGAATGTGGCATCGCATTCTTGGCAAACAATTAACGCGTTCCGAAGAGGCTTAAAAAACCCGTCTTGTAGAATAGAAAACAGCTGAAATTTGCTCGATAAGAAACTTTTCTTTCAGTGGCGCGCTGTAGTGAGCGCATGCCCGATCGGTCATCGGCTTCATGCTGTGATTACTGAATAAGAATCAGAAGGAAATCCACACATGCAGTTGAACGCATTGTTAGAAATCGGCGCCGCGGCAGCGTTGGTCAGTTTTGTCGTCAGCCTGCTCATCGTCCAATCGCAAAAGTGGCATGGCTTCATTTCAAACGATCATGACTTGACTGGTGTGCAGAAGGTTCATGGGCTTGCCGTTCCCCGCATTGGCGGCCTGGCAGTCGTCAGCGGCGTGGTGGTGGGCGTGCTCTCCCATGTATTGATGTTTCCGGGCGACGTCTCTGCAACGTCCCTGAACGCCGTCTTGTTGTTGGCCGTGTGCGGCATGCCAGCCTTTGTTTCCGGCATGGCCGAAGACTTCACCAAGCGCATCTCGGTCCGCATCCGCTTATTGGCGACGTTCGCCAGCGCGCTGCTGGCCAGCGCCGTGCTGGGTGCCACGGTCAGCGAACTGGACATCTGGGGCGTCGACAATCTGTTGCAGATGACACCGATTGCCGTCCTGGTGACGGCGTTGGTCGTTGCCGGCGGCGCCAACGCGGTCAATATCATCGACGGCTTCAACGGCCTGGCCGCATCGGTCATCATCATCATGGCCCTGGCGATCGGAGTGCTCGCTTTTCAGCACAACGACCCATTGGTTGCCACCTTGGGTGTCCTGGGCGCCGGTAGCGCAGCCGGCTTCCTGTTAGTCAATTTCCCGCGTGGTAAATTATTCCTCGGTGATGGCGGCGCCTATTTCCTTGGCTTCTGGATCGCCGAGGGCGCCGTGCTTCTGCTGGTGCGCAACGCCAGCGTCAACGCGTGGCAGGTGTTGTCGATCTGCGCCTATCCCGTCATCGAAGTGTTATTCAGTATGTATCGCCGCCGCGTCATCCAGCAGGTCAGTCCGGGTGCCCCTGATCGCCTGCACCTGCACACGCTGGTGTATCGACGCGTGGTGCGCAAGCTGATCAAAGTGGAGCCGCCGCAAGCGTGGCTGCAGAATGCGACCACTGCTGGCGTGATCGTGCCGTGGGTGGCCGTGATGGCGCTGGTCAGCGTGCTGGTCGGCCAGTCGATTGTGTTATCGATGGGATTGGTGCTCTTGCAGATCGTATTCTACATCGCCATCTACCGCCGCCTGGCGCGTGGACGCTGGATTGGCAGCACGCCTGTGGTGATCGAGGTTACGATCGGTACCGAGGCGCTGTGACGGTACAAGCCTGCGCGGCTCGTCGTGATAGCGCGGCCTTCGTCAGGATCGCCAATATGCTGGACGCATATATGGAGCGCCGAGTCAAGTAGTTCCGGCAAATTTGATGCCAGGGCAACGGCATTCTGGACAATCGGTGTCCTCTGAATGTCCACTAAATAGCATTTTGCTATTTTAGTGGCTAATGATCTGCGGTAACATAGCGTGCTTAGACCATACGCATCCCGCTGTTCATCTTTCAAATACACAGTTTAATGTCAAAATTTCACTCTTGTCTCATCGCCGTTTCTCTGGCGTCAGCATCCATGTCCTCAATGGCGCAGAACATTCAGGCCAGCAAGAACGATATGTTCGGGCAGGAGTCCGTGGCGGATGTGCCCGCGGCAGCGGCGCCAAAACGCGTCAGCATCACCAATTCGCCAGCTGCAGAAACTGAGAAGGTGATACAGAGCGACACCGACGGTGCGCCGCGCCAGCGCGTGGCCAATGAAGCGGTGCGCAGTGCCCGCGCTTCCACCCCAAGTGAATTTCAGAAATTCGTGGCGGACAGTACGGGCACAACGTTGCCGATTTTCGGTGCCGAATTTTTCACCAACGCGCCTTCGACTTTTTCACCAGTCGCCAATGCACCGGTGGTGGCCGACTACGCGTTGGGGCCGGGCGATGAATTGATGATTCGCGGCTGGGGCAGCATCGATATCGATTACCGCGCCACGATCGACCGGAACGGCCTGATTTCGATTCCGACTGTCGGTTCGGTCGCCCTTGCCGGTGTGCGGGCAGGCGATGCCGAGGGCGTCATTCGCAATGCGGTGGCGCGTCTTTACAAAGGCGTCACAGTCAACGTCAATTTTGGCCGCCTGCGCTCGATCACCGTGTATGTGGTGGGCCAGGCCAGCCGTCCCGGTACCTACAATGTGTCGAGCCTGTCGACGCTCGTCACGGCGCTGTTTGCCAGTGGCGGTCCGAACGCCAACGGCAGCATGCGTCATGTACAAATCAAGCGCGGCGGCAAAGTCGCCGTCGAGCTGGACTTGTATTCGTTCATCGGCAAGGGCGACAAGTCGGCCGACATGAAGTTGCAGGACGGCGACACGATTTTCATCCCGACCGCTGTGGGCCACGTGGCGCTGGTCGGCAAGGTGAATACGCCAGCGATCTATGAGCTGAAAAGCAACACAGATACCATCGAATCGTTGCTCGATTATGCTGGCGGGACGCCTGTAGTGGCTGATGCGCGCCGCGCCTTCCTCGAGCGCATCGACGCGACCCGCAGCCAGCCGCGCAGTGTAGAACAATTCGCGCTGAACGGCGAAGGCCTGAAACGAACGCTGAAAGATGGGGATGTCCTGAACGTCACGTCGATCACGCCAGATTTCTCGAACGCGGTGGTGTTGCGCGGTAATGTCGACCAGGCAGTGCGCGCACCATTTAAACCGGGCATGCGCGTCAGCGACCTGATTCCGAATCGCCAATATCTCCTCACGCGTAATTCGATCAAGCGTCAGAACGGCGTAGTCAATGCAGGTGACGAGCGCGAAACGAATGAAACCGCAGGCAATATCGCATCGCGTATTGGTGGCCTCGTCGATGAAGTCAACTGGGACTACGCGGTCGTCGAGCGCATCAATCGCGCTGACCTCAGCGTGAGCCTCGTGCCATTCAATCTCGGTAATGTTTTTACCAATCCAGCCGGCCCGGACAATGTTCAGCTGCAGCCTGGCGATACGGTGACGATTTTCTCGCAACAGGATGTTGCCGTTCCGATGGACAAGCGGCGAATTTTTGTGCGCGTTGAAGGAGAAGTCAACGTGCCTGGGGTGTATCAAATGACCGCAGGTGAGAATCTTCAGTCGCTGTTGGCAAAGGCCGGTGGCCCAACAAATAATGCTTATCTTTTCGGCACAGCATTTTATCGCGAAGAAGTACGCAGGCAGCAGGAAGTCAATCTTCAGAAAGCGGCGAACCGTTTGGAGAGCCAGGCAGCAGCGGAGCGGACGAGTTCCGCTGCGAACGCTCGTTCAACTGCCGACGCGCAGTTGTTGGAAGCGCGCCGGCAGGCAGAACTGGTTGCTGCCAGCCAGGCAATTGCCCGGGTTCGCCAGTTGAAGCCTACCGGCCGCATCGCCTTTGGTCTCGACCCACACGACAATCGTTTCGCTGTGCTGCCACAGCTCAAGCTGGAAAATGGTGACCGCCTGGTCGTGCCAGCGCAGCAAGAGTTCATTAGTGTGTTTGGTGCTGTCAATGCTGAATCTTCCCCACTGTGGCGAGCGAACAGCCGGGTCAGCGATTACCTCAAGATTTCTGGGCTGACATCCGAGGCAGATGAAGAAAACATCTTCATTCTGCGCGTCGATGGTAGTGTTATCTCGCGCAATTCACGCAGCTGGTACTCGGGTGGCTTTGGCGGCACCGAAGTCATGCCAGGCGATAGCATTGTAGTGCCTGAGAAATTTGACAAAGAGACCCGCTGGTCCAAGTTCATGGCAGGCACGCGTGAATGGGCGCAGATTTTTGCAAACTTTGGCCTGGGCGCCGCATCGATCAAGGTGTTGAAACAATAATGGGCTCTGCGATGGCCGAATTCCACTCATATCTATGCATAAACCAGACGCGATCCGCCAATGATTGAAACGCCTAAATTATCCGCTAAGCCTGATAATGGAATAATAGATTTTCTATTAGTTTTAGCAAAACGTAAACGACTTATCGTCGGTTTGCCTATTGCTGTAGCCCTTGTTTCAGCTGCCGTAAGCTTCGTATTGCCTGAAGTTTATACGTCCACGACCAAGCTATTGCCTCCACAGCAGGCCCAATCTGGGGCGGGCGCTATTCTGTCTCAGCTTGCACCGTTGAGTGCGGGATTAGGAGCGGTCGGTCTCAAGAGCCCGAATGAACTCTATGTCGGCATGTTAACGAGTCGTACTATTGCTGATAGATTGATTATGAAGTTTGGGTTGGTAGAGGTTTACGGAATGCCAACTTTGGAAAAGGCTAGAGCGCAGCTGAAAAGTAACTCAAAGATTATGGCTGGGAAGGACAATCTGATCTCTATCGAAGTTGAAGACGAGAGCCGCGAGCGTGCGGCAAACATCGCAAATTCGTACGTGGCAGAATTGTTAAAATTAACGAAAGCGTTAACGCTCACTGAGGCTTCGCAACGACGTGTATTTTTCGAACGTGAACTTGAAACGGCTAAGGATAACCTCGCTAACGCAGAAGTTCTGTTTAAAAATGCAATCGAAACGCGCGGGGTGATTAGTGTCGATGCAGATACCGCAGCACTGATGGAAACCGTCGGTCGTATGCGCGCCCAAATCGCTGCCAAAGAAATACAACTCCGTTCCATGGAGGCGTTCATTACGAAAGATAATCAAGATTATAAGCGAGCTCAAGAGGATCTCATCAGTCTAAAAAGCCAGGTCTCAAGATTGCAAAATGGGAATGGCTCCGAATTGAACGATGACAAGATCGAAAGTGTCCCAAAAGGACTTGCCAATATAAAAATATTGCGCGATATTAAATATTATCAGATGTTATATGAGTTGCTGGCTAAGCAGTATGAGGCAGCGCGCCTCGATGAGGCACGCGATAGTTCGGTTATCCAAGTGCTGGACATTGCAGTAAAAGCGGATTTGCGGTCCCGGCCAAAGCGAGCGCTGATTGTGCTAGCGTCCACATTTGCCGCTTTTTTATTGTCTATCCTTTTAGCGTTTCTTTTGGATAAAAGAGATTCGATATTTAGCTCAACGGAATTTAAATACAAATGGGGTGAATTTAGATCACTGATGCGTTTTACTCGGAAAACATCGGATTGAACGGACGACTTATTTGCAATGGCGTTTTGCATAAATAAATTGCTATGCATTGTGGTTGGTATTGGTATGAAATAATATACTTTACAGGCCTGTCAAACTCGTTTCTGCGAATGAAATAGTACAAGAAAATGCGCACCGCTTTTACGCTAGAGAGATGCATCCGACAATACGAGATGGTTTAAGTGGCGCGTATCAATAATTAAATTGGCCGCAAGGCTTCATACCTTAGAAGATTCATGGATAATATTTTCATTCACCGCCTTGCAGATGTGAATTCGACGTCTATTGGTAAGGGTAGTCGAATCTGGCAGTTCGTCGTCGTCATGGAAAAAGCGCAAATTGGCGCTGACTGCAATATTTGTGCTCATTGCCTGGTTGAGAATGACGTGATTGTTGGCGATCGGGTCACGTTGAAGAGTGGAGTGCAACTTTGGGACGGTCTTCGACTCGGTAATGACGTATTTGTTGGACCAAATGTCTCGTTCACGAACGATAAATTTCCGCGTAGCCGCCATCGGCCGGAAAAATTCTTAAGAACAACAATTAATGATGGCGCATCACTAGGTGCGGGCGCGATCATCCTACCGGGAATCACAATTGGTGAAAACGCCATGGTTGCGGCAGGCGCCGTTGTTACAAGATCAGTGCCACCAAACGCAATTGTTATGGGAAATCCGGCAAAAATTGTTGGCTATGTCGATACTTTTCCGAATAACGTGGACGCCCATTTTGACGTTCCTGCTGTTGTGGGAAGTGTGCCAACTGACGTAGGAGGTGTAACGCTTTGGCGAATGCCGAAAGTTGCTGACATTCGAGGGAGCCTATCTGTAGGGGAATTTGGAGTTAATATTCCTTTTGAAACCAAACGATACTTTGTGGTTTTTGACGTCCCAAGCGTGGAAACTCGCGGTGAGCATGCGCATCGCACTTGCCATCAATTTCTTATCTGTATCAGCGGATCATGCGAGGTTGTTGCTGACGACGGAAGAAATCGTCAGCAGTTTTTATTGAATAGCCCAGATGTAGGCATTCATCTGCCGCCGATGACCTGGGGTATCCAATACAAATACTCCAAAGGCGCCGTGTTACTGGTTTTTGCATCGCATAACTATGACGCGGCTGATTATATCCGCGATTATTCTGAGTTCAAATTATTGGTGGAGGGAAAATGATTCCGTTTCTCGATCTTAAAAAAATAAATTTAAGTTATGCGGATGAAATGCAGCAGGCTCTTAAGCGAGTACTGGACTCCGGATGGTTCGTGTTGGGGAAGGAAGTCGACTTATTTGAAAAGGAATTTGCATCATATTGTGGCGCCGACCACGCTATAGGTGTTGCCAATGGATTAGACGCAATTTTTCTAATCCTTAAGGCTTATGGAGTTGGCCCAGGCGACGAAGTGATTGTTCCTAGCAATACGTATATTGCAACGTGGCTCGCGGCGACGCAATGTGGCGCAGTCCCGGTCCCGGTTGAGCCTGATGCGATGACTTACAACATAGATCCAGCGAAAATTGAGAGTGCAATTACGTCACGTACCAAGGCTATCATTGCAGTTCACCTTTATGGTCAGGCTGCTGATATGGATCCAATTAACGACGTTGCCCGCCGGTTCGGCATCAAAGTAATTGAGGACTGCGCGCAGGCGCACGGGGCACGCTACAAAGGGCGCCGTGTTGGTAGCCTCGGTGATTCTGCCGCATTCAGCTTTTATCCAGGTAAAAATTTAGGCGCATTGGGTGACGGTGGCGCGGTTACAACCGACGATAGTCAGTTGGCGGAATCATTGCGTGCTCTGCGCAACTATGGCTCAAAGGTCAAGTACCACAACGAGTTTTTGGGTTTTAACTCGAGGTTGGATGAACTGCAAGCTGCATTTCTTCGTGTAAAGCTTGGCAAACTCGATAGCGAGAATTCGAGACGACAGGAAATTGCGCGCGTCTATAGTGCAGGTTTATCGGAGTTGGCCAACTTGGTTTTGCCAGATTCGCCCGAATGGGCCGAGCCAGTATGGCACCTTTATGTGATTCGTCACGCAAAACGCGACCAATTAGCTCAAAAATTAAATGCAGCTGGTATTGGAACCGTAATTCACTACCCGGTTCCTCCCCATCTGCAGCCTTGCTACGGCAGTATGAATTTGTGCGAAGGTAGCTTTCCGATATCCGAAAGCATGCACAATCAGGTACTAAGCATTCCTATGGGCCCAACAATGACGGACGAGGACGCCAACAGGGTAGTTGATATTATTCACGGCGTAGTCGACGGATTATAGATGGGAGCGGTTAAATCTACCGTCCTCAATGCTGCGGCAATCATTATTCGTCTCGCTACCGGGTTGGCCCTAAACAAAGTTCTTGCAATATTTGTCGGGCCTAGCGGTTACGCGATCATTGGTCAATTTCAGAGTTTCATTGGTATTGGTGCTGCGTTCGCGAGTGGTGGTATAAATACCGGTGTAACTAAGTACACTGCGGAAAATAGCGATACGGGTGAATTGCAGCTGGCTCTATGGAGTACAGCATTCATATTATCTACAGCCGCTGCTGCATCGCTTGGTGCAGCAGCAATATTTTTTCGTGTTGAGCTAGCGATATGGTTTCTAAAAGATAAGCAATACGCGTACTTGTTTATTTGGTTCGGATTGACTTTGGTTTTTCTTGTTTGGAATGGGCTGATTCTGGCCGTATTAAACGGTAAAAAGGAGTTACGTCGGTTTATCACCATTGGTGTTGTGGGCAGCGTTATTGGACTTGCTGTTTCTGCAGTGTTGGTCATGGCGTTTGGGTTGCCGGGCGCAATGGCAGCGCTTGTCATTAGTCCTGTAGCCACCTTTTTCGTAGCGATATTGATGTGTTGGACGCAGCCATGGTTCAAGCCAAGATCGTTTCTGACGAATTTCAGTCGACTCCACGCAAGATTACTCAGCGGGTTCGTGTTAATGGCGCTCGTGTCAGCAATAGCCGCGCCTCTTACACAAATGGTGATTCGTGACTTGTTGTTATCGAAATTCGGACTAGATGCGGCCGGCTATTGGCAAGCTATGAGTAGAATTAGCGACATGTACTTAATGGTGGTTACTGCTGCGCTCTCCTTTTACTACTTGCCACGTCTATCAGAGATCAGTAACGGACAAGAACTCCGCAGAGAAATTCTCAAAGCATACGCTGTTTTGCTTCCTACACTTATTTTTTCAGTCTGCGTAATTTACTACATGCGCGCTTTTGTCACTGAGACACTGTTTAGCAAAGAATTCATTCCTGTTAAGGAGCTGTTTTTTTGGCAGCTTGTAGGTGATGTAATGAAAATTGGAAGCTGGTTATTGGCTTTCATCATGATCGCCAGAGCGATGACAGTAAAATATATTGTGTCGGAAGTCTGTTTTAATTTTAGTCTGATTGGACTGACAATATTTTTTACAAATAAAATGGGACTTGAGGGAGCTGTTTTTGCATTCGCAGTGAATTACTTAATTTATTGGTTTGCGATGTATGTGGTTTGTAGAAAAAATTTAACTTGATGCTCAATTAAGACGCACCACTATTAATTTGATGTTCTTAATGTTTATATTAAACCACCATTGGTTGAAATATTGCTCCTTCATGTTTATATTTAATATTATTAAGTTTAACCGAAAGTCGTAGTGATGAAAATTCTCATTCCAGTCGCCACATTTGAACGTGGCGGCGGTTTCCGTGTACTTGCAGAGCTGGCGAGCCGCTGGGTAGACGCAGGTCATTCCGTTGACTTTTTAGTTGATGCCCGCTCTGCTGATCCATATTTCCCAACTGATGCAAATATTATACGATTCGATAAGAATGGTAACACTGTTGATCAGGGATCTGCACAGAAGGGATTTAAAAAGTCTGGTAACGGTGCTGAGATTTTTATCGGTATGTTTCGCGCTGTTCGAAAATCTGGTGCCGAGTACGATGTGATTCTTGCCAATCATTCGTTCACGGCCTTGCCCATTGCTTTAGCCGGGACTGGTGCCGCAAAAAAATGGTACTACGTGCAGGCGTATGAACCGGAATATTACAGCTTCACGCCAGGCTGGCGCGGACGAGTGCTGCAAGCGTATTCGGCGTTAAGCTATCTGTTACCGCTGCGGCAAGTTGCGAATGCGCCAATTTATATCGGGTATCGCGGAATCCGCGCCGACGTCTGGATCCCGCCAGGACTCGACCTTGATTTGTTCAAACGACGGGAAATAGAACCTTCGTTTCTAGAAGGAAAGACTATTGTGATCGGCACGATAGGACGTCATGAAAAGACAAAAGGTACCGTTGATGTCCTGAAGGCTTTCGAAATTCTTGCGGCTGACAATTCCTTTATTCGCCTTCGCGTTGCTTTTGGAAATTTGCCTGAAGGATGGTCCCATCCGCAGGCCGAGATTGTTTATCCGGACGGCGATACTGCCCTTGCCGAATATTATCGAGAGGTCGATATTCTGGTTGCTGCGGGAACCGTGCAGCATGGTGCGTGTCACTACCCCGTGCTGGAAGCAATGGCAAGTGGTACCCCTGTTATAACGACGGGTTACCTTCCGGCGGACTCGAGCAATTCTTGGATTGTTCCCGTGAACAACCCCGAGGCAATCGCTAACGCTGTAAGGTCGATTGCGGCGCAGACGCCAGTAGCACTCAAGGCAACGTTGGACGCTGCCGAATCGGCAATTGGTCCATTTGGTTGGACCAGTGTGGCGGCTGACTTTTTGAACTTGTTGACCGTCCGCAACTGCGGCAAGTAATTGGCGCCTAAATAATGTGGCTTTACTTACTTCTTGTTCTCCCCGCACTTACTGCCTATTTATTAAATAGTGAGATGTCGCGCACATCGAGGTTATTTGTGTGGGCGGGTACCGTTGTATTGACTTGCTGGCTGATGCCGATCGGGAGTCGTGACTATACGACTTATCTGCGGGATTTCATCGATATCGGCCAGGTTGGTTTTCTGGAAGCCGTCGGTCAGGATCCGCTCTATGGTGGTGCAGTATGGTTATTTAGTAACTTCGGTGTTTCCGGCGAGGTATTTTATGCGGCATTTAGTGCATTGGGGCTTTGGATAAAACTTGGTGCGTTGTGCCGACTCAGCGGAAATAAAACGATCGTAATTTTGCTTTACGTTGCGTCTTATTTCTTCCTACATGACTTTACGCAAATTCGCGCCGGATTGGCAATTGGCATTTGGATGTATGCGCTCTCTAATATCGAGAAGGATCGCCGACGATATTATTTGTTAACGGCGCTTGCATCGCTAATCCATGTGCAGGCCGCGATTGGTTTTCTTGTTCCCGGCATTTTATATATGACCAGATCACGCAGGGGACGATTAATCTTCAGCGGTTTTGTGGCTCTTATTGTTGCATTGGCTGCTACAAGTATTTTTGACGAATTAGGATATGCTGTGTTGGCTGCAATTCCTGACCCGCGCACTGCTATTTATTTGAAGCTGGCTGCGGAAGGTATTTGGGATCGGCCCAACCCATATAGTTTTCTCAGTATGCTTGCTCTAGCGACTTCGTTAATTGGGTTGCATTTTAGGCGTTGTGAGGTTGTTGAGGATGAGGCAGTAATGACGCGCTACGGTGTATCCGATGCAGTCTTTTGCGCGCTTCTTCTTGGTGTTTGTGCATTAACGGTTCTTTCATCCGTTTCTGTTGCAGCATTTCGTATAAGTGAGCATTTTTTCGCGCTTTTGCCCTTGGGGGTATGGCTCGCGTCACTGAGGTCATCTAGCCAAAAAATCGCCCACATTGTGTTGCTTCTGCTTGCGGGAATGTTTTCCTTTCTTTTTATATTTTATAGTCCATATTTGCTGGACCCGTCGATCGGTGCCGAATGAACAGTACTCTGAAAACACCTTTGACTGCCGTAATCCTCGCTACCTATAATGGTGAAAAGTTTTTGCCTGAGCAGTTAGCATCTTTGTCGAATCAGAGTCGAAAAATTGATATTCTTATCCTTCGTGACGACGGCTCGAATGATAATTCTGTAGCGATTGTACAAACGTGGGCCCGGAAGGAAGGAGTGATTTTGCAGGAGCTGGATGGACCGCGGCTCGGGCCAGCGCGCAGTTTCCTTTATGCTGTCCGACACGCGATTGAGGCAGACATCTATTTTTTTTGCGATCAAGACGATTTTTGGGAGCCAGGAAAAATTGAACTGGCCGTAAAAGCGCTTGGTTCCGATCGAGATGCCATGCCGGCGCTGTATGCGTCAAGGCTTCGCGTGGTCGACGAAAATCTCAATGCAATCCGGCTTTCGACTTTGCCCTCAAATCTTTCATTTGCTAGCGCCGCGTGCGAGAGCCTGTTGACAGGTTGCACGCTGGCGTTTAACCACTCATTTAGGTTGCTGGTGGCCAAAGGGATGCCACAACATGCGATAATGCACGATTGGTGGTGTTATCTGATTGCTACTGGGTGCGTGAATGCAAGGCTGTGTTTTGACTCCGCACCGACTCTTCAATACAGGCAGCATGGGTCGAATGCAATCGGCGCAGGCCCTACTGGATTTGCTGCTATGCGCATGAGAGTCCGTACCCTGTTCAGCGCCGGAAGTTCAATTCGTTCGAAACAGCTATCGGATTTTTCTGAAATATACGGAGCTCTATTGCGTCCGGAATCTCGTTATATCCTCGCCGCGTTGCTGCGAGCGAAATGTAGTGTTTGGAGACGGGTATTATTGGCGTTTTCAATTCCTATTTCGCGCCAGTCAACCCTGCTTACTCTGACTACTCGTTTTGCCATATTCACGAACCGATTTTAAAATTATGTCTACTCCGCAGTATTTCTTCTCTTTTTTTCCGCAGTTCAACCCTGATCCGATTAATGATAAAGCTTGGGGGGCTGGATTTACGGACTGGGATCTGATTCGTGCTTTGCCAGAAACTCAGCGTTCATCCTTTATCCCAGAAAGGGGCTATTACGATCCAAGTTCGCGTGAATATTTGCGGACATTAGCTGACGATCTTCGTGCGCTGCCTTTGTCGAACGCTGGAGTCATGGTCTATCATTATCATTTCGATGGGGTTTCGGCGCTCGGGGGATTCGAGCGGCAGTTGTTAGCGCAACCGGATGTGGAGATTCCATTTTTCCTTTGCTGGGCAAATGAGACTTGGACTAAGCGGTGGATTGGACAACCAGGTGATGTGTTGGTTGAACAAACTCACCGGCCAGTGAAAGAAATGATTGCTGAGCACGCGGCGTATCTAGCACGTTTTTTCTGCCTTCCCCATTATCACTGCGTTGGTGGTCGTCCATTATTTATTATCTATAACGCGCAGGCGAGTAAATCATTGCCCGAGGTAATATCTATTTACCGTGATGAGTTCGCCAAACTCGGTCATAATCCGCTGATTGGTGCTTGTATCTCCTACCCTCAATCTCCTGCGCAACTGCAACCTTATGATTTTGGATGCGAATTTCAACCTCGTTTCTTTTTTAACCACAAGGTTTCGTCATTGCTTAGTAACTTGCTTGTTCCGGCTAAAGCTAAGTTTCCAAAAATATTCGAGTGGATTGGCTCGCAACGCCAGCGTCTATTGGTGAAGGACGGATCTCGCCAATTTAGGTATGGCGATTATATCGATGCGATCTCCAGCGGGAGAATTGAGTCCTCTTTGCGCGCTAGTACTGGGACATTTCCATTAATGCGCTCTTCGTTTTTGTCTTGGAATAATGTTCCACGTTATCGACTAAATCGAACGGAAGTTACGCACGATGGTATTTCTGAAGAGTCGCTTGAAGTGCTGCGGAAAATTAATTCGGATGCTGGTTTGCCCGTTTTGATTAATTCCTGGAATGAGTGGAGTGAAGGGGCAGCGATCGAGTTGGGTCAGCGCAACAATTTGTTTCGCCATTCTTTCTTGCAAGTATTGAGCCGAGCATCATGAACTTGCGTTTTTTTATTTTCCGACTTATTGGAAATTCGTTTAGATAGTTTGGGACGTTGAATGAATGATAAATCTTTTTCAGTGCCTTCTGTCGCAGTGTTACTTGCCGCATTTAATGGAATTCGTTGGCTCGGCGAGCAATTGGATAGCATATTGGCCCAACAGGGCGTGAAGGTTACGGTTTACATTAGTGTTGATCTTTCACTTGATGGCACTGAGGAGTGGGTTGAAAAACGGGCAATTGGTGACGGCAGGGTAGTTATTCTTCCGCACGGAATGAAGTTCGGAGGGGCCTCCCCAAATTTTTTGCGGCTCTTTCGTGATGTGAACTTGGGCGGGTATGACTACGTTAGTTTGGCTGATCAAGACGACATATGGCTACCTAACAAGCTCTCACGCGCCGTCTCGATTCTTTCTGAACGGAGCATAGATGCTTACTCAAGTAATGTTATTGCCTTCTGGCCTGATGGGCGCAGGGCTCTGATCAAGAAATGTCATCCGCAGGTTCGTTGGGACTTTTTATTTGAGGCTGCCGGGCCTGGTTGTACTTATGTTTTGACGAATGCGTTCGCAACGGATTTTCAGAATTTAGTTCTGGGAAATTGGGATCGGGTACAGAATGTCGGGTTGCACGATTGGTTGATCTACGCCTTCGCGAGGGCGAACAACTTTCAATGGTTTATCGACGAACAAGCGAATATGTTATATCGTCAGCATGCGGAAAACCAGGTTGGTGTCAATTCTGGACTAAAGGCATTTCTCCACCGTGTGCGCAAAGTTACTGGAGGATGGGCAATTGGACAGGCGGCGCTCATTGCTGAAATCGTTGGCGTGGATAAGCATCCTTTTATTCTACGTTGGACCAGTAACGGCCGCATCGGGATGTTATGGCTCGCTGTCAACGGTGCTAAGTGCCGCAGGAGGTGGTCGGAACGTTGGCTATTTAGCTTGTCGTGTTTGATTATGTTTGTTCGGTATTAGTTGCTAGAGAAATTTATGATGTTCTGTTACCAATATAAAAATTCGATGTTTGGATTGGCGCCATGAATCTTGTCACAGGTGGTAACGGGTTCGTTGGTCGTGCATTATGTACGGCGCTGGCAGACCGGGGCGAGCGGGTGGTGTCTGCGGTAAGAAAGCCGACAACAATGAACGATGTTCAGGTTGGCGATCTTGACGGTAAAACCGATTGGAGATTAGCATTAAGAGGGTGCGAAGTGGTATACCATTTGGCGGCCCGAGTTCATGTGATGTCTGACGATGAAACTGATCCGTTAAGCGCTTATCGCGAAGTAAATGTCGTCGGTACTCTCAACCTTGCGCGGCAGGCAGTTGTTGCTGGTGTTCGGCGATTTATCTTCGTGAGCAGTGTTAAGGTGAACGGGGAATCTACCACGACGCAGCTCTTTGGTTCCTCGGATGTGCCTGAGCCTTGCGATCCCTACGGGCAATCGAAGATGGAGGCTGAGCAGGCGTTGCAGAAACTCGGTGAGGAGACCGGTTTGGAGGTGGTTATTGTACGACCGCCTCTGGTCTATGGACCGGGAGTGAAGGCCAATTTTCTTAATTTGATCAAGTTGGTCAAGATGGGAATTCCTCTTCCATTTGGCTCCGTTCATAACCGGCGTAGTATGGTCGCACTTGATAATTTAGTTGATCTCTTAATCGTTTGCGGGAACCATCCAAAAGCGGCCGGTAAAATCTTCATGGTCAGCGATGGGGTTGACATGGGAATAGATGAACTAGTTGCGAGAATTGCGGACGCAATGCAAAAACGTGTATTAATTTTGCCATTCCCGCCATTTCTCATTGTTTTGCTAGCAAAACTACTCGGAAGGCGAGCGGTTGCGGATCGGCTACTTGATTCGTTGCAGGTTGACATTTCCGCTACTCGAACAATATTAGGATGGCAACCGGTGGTAACACCACAAACCGCTATTAAACAGACAGTCGAACACTTTTTTTTGATAAATGGGCGTAGTAAATGACGAAAAGATTACTCGATTTGGGCCTGGGTTTGATTGCATTTGTGATCTTTTTCATTCCGTTTTGTGTGCTTGCCTTGGTTGTAAAATCTACATCGAAGGGGCCGGTATTATATTGGTCAAATCGCGTGGGCCGTGCAAACCGAATTTTCTCAATGCCGAAGTTGCGCACCATGCGCGTCGATACTCCTGTTGTTGCGACGCATTTATTGACGGATCCGGCGAGATTTTTGACACCGGTCGGAGGTTTTCTCCGTAAGTCTAGTTTAGATGAAATTCCCCAGTTGTTGTGTATTGTTCGAGGTGACATGAGTGTGGTCGGCCCTAGGCCGGCCTTGTTCAATCAGCAAAACCTCATTGACTTACGGACAGAGCAAGGGGTTCATATGATACGTCCCGGCCTGACCGGGTGGGCGCAGATCAATGGGCGCGATGAACTTCCATTGTCGGAAAAGGTGCGCTTGGACCTTGTATATTTGCAGCAGCAGTCACTTTGGTTTGATCTGAAAGTGATCGCTTTGACTGTTATGAAGGTCCTTCGCCGTGACGGAATTGTGCACTAGCTTGCTCGGCCGACACACATAGGCGTTAGAGATCTAGTACTAAGGGGTCCATCTTTCGCAGGCCGCTGTAAGGGCGCCTCGTTACCCTGAAAGCTGATTGGTATAGGCACGTGAATATCTGGCCCGCATTAATACGAATTAATGGATGCGGCTAGGCCCGACCCTGCGTTATGACGGCAATGCTACGTCCGGCTGGACGCAGGCGCTGTGTTTGGCCACCTCCCGATCGATTGCGGTTGCTTGATCCAACGTGGCGCGTTCTTCTTCGCGCTCATTGCCTCGGAATCAATCTCAGGATCGGGGTAGGGCACTTTACGGGTAAGTAGGATATAGATGAGCCGGATTATTTTGTACGGCAGGGCGGTGATCGCTTACATTCAAACGAACTGACGAGGCGAATCTATCCCAATCCTAGCGCCAGTTATCCACACTGTTGAGTCCTACCTCAAATTCATCCACCACCTGCGGCTATCCGCAATGATACGGGGATGCTTGTCAAGTATACGGGTTGGCGCTGGGTCGAACTTCGTATTGCGACGCTTCGTGTTTTGGCCTGGATTTAGCCAGTGGTTCCAGCGAGGGCGTCATCGACATTCGGTTTGTCGCGCGCATTTAGCCGCAGTTTCCATAAATGATCGTCGACTACTGAGGATGGCTTAAATTCAGGGACAATCTTTTGCAACTGGCGACGAATTGCATCATGGTCGCCATGCACGCAAGCAGCTTCGAGTTGATTTAGCATCAGCTCCAGAAACGGCCATGCGATTTCTGCTTCCTGGGCACGCATAATCAGGGGATGCTCGGTGCCTGTTGCGTTGTCGCCAATAAGCAGTTCCTCGTACAGTTTTTCGCCTGGGCGCAAGCCGACAAAGCGCAGCTCAATGCCGTCCGGTGATTCAACTGAACTTACTTCACGTCCACTCAGGTTGATCATTTTCTTGGCCAGGTCAGCGATCTTTACCGGATCGCCCATGTCCAGCACAAATACGTCGCCTCCTGTTCCCATGGCACCAGCTTGCAGAACCAGCTGCGCCGCCTCGGGAATCGTCATGAAGTAGCGCGTGATTTCCGGGTGCGTGAGCGTCACCGGGCCACCCGCGGCGATCTGGCGACGGAATAACGGCACGACCGAACCGGACGAACCCAGTACGTTGCCGAAACGCACCATACAGAATCGCGTGCCGACATGTTGCCGCGAAAACGCCTGCAAAATCAATTCCGCCAGCCGTTTCGTCGACCCCATCACATTCGTTGGCCGCACAGCCTTGTCAGTAGAGATCAGCACAAAGCATTTGACCCTCGCATCCACCGCTGCTCGCGCAAAACGCAATGTCCCGAACACGTTGTTGCGGATTCCCTCAACCGGATTTTGCTCGACCAGCGGCACATGCTTGTAGGCAGCAGCGTGATAGACAGTTTCAACTTCAAACAGCTTAAAAATATCAAGCGACTTATGGTAGTCCAAGACCGACCCCATAAAAGGCACAAGTTCGACCTGCAGTTTGTGTAGCGCAATAAATGCACGTAACTCCTGGTCAATCGCATACAGGGCGTATTCCGACATTTCGAGCATGATCAGGCGGGTCGGCGCTAGCTTCACAATCTGGCGGCACAATTCGGAGCCAATTGAGCCACCGGCTCCACTAACGGCGACGGATTTACCGGTGATGCAGATGGGCAAGAGAACGCTATTTGGCGCCACGGTATCTCGGCTGAGCAAGTCCTCAATTTCCACTTCGCGCACGTCTTCTGCCCGCAGCTCCCCCTTGACCAGGCTTTGGATCGGCGGCGTGACCTTGATCTTGATCTTCAATGGGGTCAACTTATCGATGATCGCGCGTTGCTCGGCGTGGTTCAGCGCTGGCATAGCCAGCAATATCGCTGCGACATTGTATTTTTCGAGAATATCCCGAATACGCGTCGGACAGTAGACTTTGATGCCGGCAATGGTTGTCTTTTGCAGTTGCGGATTGTCATCAAGGAAGACGACAGGCAAATATTCGAGACTCGGCCGCAGGGCATTCGCCAAATGAATGCCAGCGTGGCCCGCGCCGTAAATTGCGACGCGCATCCGCTGCGGCGCGCGGCGGTCGCCCAGAAAAAATCCACGCGCGGTGAAACGGCTGATCAATAGGTAGAGTATCAGGATCGCGCCGAAAATGACGTAGGGCGAGAGCGAAAACGAGACACCGGGCAAAAGACTCCCAAGCGCGGCCAGTACCATGACGGATATCACTGCACCGCCTGCTACGGTCAGCACGATTTTATGATCGATATAGCGGATCACGGCGCGGTATAGCCCAACGCGAACGAAGATCGGTATCGAAATAAAAGGGGCGGCGAGAATCAATATCCAGTAGTCGCCCAAGGCAAGGACATGAATCGAGTTAAGATGGAGCGCTATCGATGCAGTTAGGGTCAGCGGAATACACACGAAGTCCGTCGCTGCTGCCACAACTTGTTTTTTAAGCCGCGAAAGGTTCAGAAACTTTTTTTTCATTTACGATTGACAAATTATGAATTTTGCATAGTTCTAAGCGCCACAAGTTTTGGCCGGCATTCCCTACAACGTGGAGCAAATGGGAGGGATGGGAGTCCATGTAACCACCTCGTCACAATTCATTGATGCGAAAATTGCATGCGACGTATGAGCCAGCGTAATACGTTCTTACTTTCTCATGATAAACGATGCGAGAAGTAAAATACAGCGTTCGATATAATTACCCAGTCTGAGGCCACATTCTGAGCGAGCGAGGTGCGCTGTTCCGGAATTAGTTGCATAATAGCAACAAAATAAATCGTGTCGTGTCGTTGGCCACATTCGCGGCAAGTGTTACACTCATGGGCTTTGCCATCAATTTCCCAATAGTCTCTTTTCAGTCATAAAGGGATGGATGGGCTTGCCAGGTTGCCGACGTGCTCATAGTTCTGAAAAATTCGATTAAATACAGCTGGTGCGGTCTGTTTCTTCTTGGCACTACTAATGTGATTGCAGCTACCCCTACCCTGAATGGGCAGTCAGGCTATATCAATATGCCTAGCGCCGCAGTGGGCTTGGACGGAACACTTTCGACGGGTTATAGCTACGATCAACCTTATGGCAGCCTGTGGGCAACCGCTACGGTATTTCCGTTCCTGGAATTTACGGCGCGATATGTGTCGATCAACGGCATTCCGGGATTTAGCAATGTGCCGGGCGAATACGGCAGCAATTACGGACGCTTCAAGGACAAAGTCGTCAGCGGCAAACTGCGCCTGCTCGAGGAATCGAAATGGCTGCCGTCGGTTGCGGTTGGTGCCACTGACCTGTTTGGTACCGAGCTGTTCAAGGGCCAGTATATCGTTGCCACGAAGACATTTGGCAGCGTCAGGAACATCGAAGCGAGCCTCGGCTACGGACGAAGACGTCCATCTGGCATGTTTGCCGGGGCACGCTGGTATTCCGTTGACACACCGGGCTTGGCTCTCGTGGCGGAGTACGATGCGAATGACTACAAAAAAGATTTTCGCGCTGATGCAACCGATGCTGGCGCCCGCAGCAAGGGGCCCGCTGTAGGCGTTGAATACCGTTGGGGCTGGCTGGGCGCGCAAGTGGCACGCCATCGCGACCATTTCAGCGCAAATGCCTACGTCAGCATCCCGTTAGGCGAACGCGAATACATCCCTAAAATTTACGAGCCAAAATATTTTCAGGCAAAGGATGCGCCGGGCCCAGTCTCGGCCGGCGAATGGCAGGCCGATCCGGCGCATGGTGCCGCGCTGGTCCAGGCACTGGCGAAGCAGGATTTCAAGAATATCCGCGTCGAGCTCGACCGTGGTGTCTTGAAGTTGACGCTGACCAACAACCGGATCGTCAATACAGGCCGCGCCATTGGCCGCGCTACCCGTACGGCGCTGGCGTTTGCACCCCAGGGCACGCGTGCGATCCATGTGACATACACCAAGCTCGAGCAGCCCATCGTCACCTTCGAATTTTTCGACCTGCAGCGGCTCACCGACTACTTCACCGGCCTGGTCGGTCGCACCGCGTTCCTGCAAACCGTGCTAGTGCGTTATGCCACGCCGGCTGATCGCATCGGCGACGAGCAGGCCATGCTGGTCGCGCTCAAGGACGACAACGGGCTGACCGTGCAGGTGGGCCGCGACGGTAATATGGTGCAACTTGGGTCCGAAGATCGCGAAACCAACCGTTTCAAACTTGTGCCCAAGCTGGGCTTCTTCTTCAACGACCCGAGTGGTGCACTGCGCTATGAGGTCGCGGCGGCAGCCAACTACGATCAGCGCCTGCGCGAAGGGCTGTACTTCAACAGCGTGCTACGCGCCAGCCTGTTCGAGAACATTTCCGGCGTCACGCAGGCATCGAACAGCCTGCTGCCGCATGTACGCACCGACATCGCGGAGTACAAGCGTGGCGGCCGTTTCAAGCTGAACAAGGCGATGCTGAACCAGTACATGCAGCCGGCCGAGCGTGTGTATACGCGCGTATCCGGCGGCTTTTACGAGGAGATGTACCGGGGCTTCGGCGGCCAGGTGCTGTACTTGCCAAAGGATAGTCGTTGGGCAACCGATCTGACCGTCGACGCCTTGCAGCAGCGCGGCTACGAAGGCTGGCTGGGCAAGCGTGACTACAAGACTGTCACCGCCCTTGGCGCGCTGCACTACCGGCTGCCGTACGACGTTTCCGTTACCGCACGCGTCGGGCGTTTCCTGGCGCGCGACACGGGCGCACGCTTCGAATTCAAGCGCCGGTTTCAGTCGGGTATCGAGATTGGCGCCTGGTATGCGCACACCAACGGCAACGATATTACCAATCCCGGCGCGCCAGGCAGCCCGTACCACGACAAGGGCGTGTTCCTGTCCATCCCGCTCAATGGCGTGCTGCCGATGGATTCGCAGGCCAATGCCGGTATCGCCATTTCACCGTGGACGCGCGACGTCGGCCAGATGGTGGCTTCGCCTGGCGACTTGTACGACATGATCGAGCAGCCGCGGCGCGACCTGAATCAGGCGGACGGCCTCGGCAATTTCGCCGAGCGCGCCGACGAGCAGAGCCTGGCGGCAATCAATCCTCCTGTGACCGGTTTGCCGAGTCCGTGGCCGGCATTCCGCACGCGTCTCGAACAGTCGACGTCGTCTACCCCGACGCTGCCGCAGTGGGCTGGGGGCGCAGCCGTTGCGGGCGGCGCAGTCCTGGCGAGTGCCTTGCTCGATAAGCCGGCAGACCGGTTCGTCAAGCACCACGCGGCATCAACCGTTCTGCACAAATGGGGCAACGTTGGCAAGGCCATGCCGGTCGTGCTGGTCGGCGCTGCGGGTGCCGCTATCGCGTTTGGCGACGAGCGCGTGCAGAACATCGGCCTTATTTCTCTGCAGGCGGTAGCGGCCTCGGTGGCTGTGTCGTATGGCGCAAAGTATGTTGTCGGCCGTGCCCGTCCTGGTGAAGAGCAGGGGCCATGGAGTAGGGTTGGCAGCAACGGCAAGCGCTCGGATGCATCGTTTCCGTCCGGGCACAGCGCGGTGGCCTTTGCCGCCGTGACGCCGTTTGCCCAGGAGTACGATGCGCCCTGGCTGTATGGTGTCGCAGCTCTGGGCGCTGCCGGTCGGGTGGCTAATCGCCAGCATTGGGTATCCGATGTGGTGGCCGGTTCTGTGGTGGGCTATGTGATGGGCAGCTGGTTATGGCAGTCGCAGCGCGACCAGCGCCGGTCCAGTTTCTCGATTCTGCCGAGTCCGAAACAGATCAATGTAGCCTGGCAAACCAGTTACTGATGAAATGAAATGGCGCTGCGGCGTCATTTTTTTATCCTTGAAATGTCGCAACCACGAATGCCGTGAACACGCAGGCGGCGGTTGCGCTAAGCACCAGCACCGCAGCGGCGCCACAATCCTTGGCCAGCTTGACTGCCGGATGCACCTCAGGATGCAGCAGGTCGAGGGTCGCCTCGAGTGCGCTGTTGAGCAATTCGGCCGCTAGCACCGTGCCACAGTTGACCAGCAACAGTGCCCACCAGAGCGGCGCCGGCTGGCGCCACACGAGTACCAGTATGACCAGGGCGGTGGCGCAGCATTGGGTGCGGAAACTTGCTTCGTTCCGCAGTGCTGCGTGGATGCCGTGCATGGCAAAGCCCAGGCGCTTGTAAAAAGGCTGGTTTTTTTTCATTGTAGGTGGGGGAAGTAAAGTGTGGGCAGGTGTTGCCCACATTGCATAGCGAAGATGCGCACCTGGCCGGGCAGGCCGGCCAGGATCAGGAGCGAGTGCGCTCCCGGTGGATCAGTGGTGAGTCGTGGTCGAGTTGTTGTCCGAAGCGACGACAGCAACGGCGGCGACAGCTGCGCCGATACCGACCATGGCAGCGGTCGACAGGCCAGCGACGCCGAAACCTGTACCAGCAGCAGCGGTACCGGCCGCAGCTGGAGCAGCAGGAGCAGCCGAACCGGCAGCAGCAGGAGCGGTCGATTGAGCGAAGACTGGGGCCGAGATCATGCTGAGGATGGCGACGGTTGCGAAGAGTTTTTTCATGTTTTGATCCTTGGTGTACGGAAATGGATGCCTGTTAGAGACGTGTTGCCGCTTTATTATAACAACTAAAAGAGTCCGTTCTGAAAATTGTGCGATCTTGCAACACGAAATGCGATCCGAAACTGTTGTCTTCTCGGTCATGCGATTCTTATTTTGATGTTATCCAGACGATTCTCGCTTATATGTTCGGGTTTATAACGAGTTGCGTTTCCATCGCTCAACAATTAGGCTAGCATATCGCCTTGGACGATTTGAGCCTGCAGCCCGTGGGATGCGTGCGCGCCGGCTGGGTCTGGCAGGGTTGCAGCAAGTCGTATAGATACGCTAATGTAATTTGGAGAATGACATGATTTTAGTAACAGGCGGCGCGGGTTTTATCGGCGCGAACTTTGTGTTGGACTTCTTGGCTGGCTCGAGCGAGACCGTCCTCAACCTGGACAAGCTGACTTACGCGGGCAACCTGGAAAACCTGGTCAGCCTTAAGGGCAACGCTCATCATATTTTTGTGCAAGGCGACATCGGCGACAGGGAGCTGGTGAGCAAGCTGCTGGCCGAGCACCGTCCACGTGCCGTTATTAATTTTGCGGCGGAAAGTCACGTAGACCGCAGCATCAGCGCGCCGGGCGAATTTATTCAAACCAACATTGTTGGTACCTTCAACCTGCTCGAATCGGTGCGCGCCTACTGGGGCGCGCTCGATACGGAGGCGAAGTCGGCATTCCGCTTTCTGCACGTATCGACCGATGAAGTGTATGGCTCGCTCGACAAGGATGCCCCTGCGTTCACGGAAACCCATCGTTACGAGCCGAACAGCCCATATTCGGCCAGCAAGGCAGCCAGCGATCACCTCGTGCGCGCCTACTATCACACCTATGGCCTGCCGGTTCTGACCACGAATTGCTCGAACAATTACGGTCCATATCACTTCCCGGAAAAACTCATTCCCCTGTGCATCCATAATGCGCTGGCGGGAAAACCGTTGCCGATCTACGGCGATGGCCAGCAGATCCGCGACTGGCTGTTCGTCAAGGATCATTGCTCGGCGATTCGCCGCGTGCTGGCCGACGGTCGCCTGGGTGAGGTCTACAACGTCGGTGGCTGGAACGAAAAAGCCAACCTGGATGTCGTGCACACCCTGTGCGCCATCCTCGACGACCTGAGCCCGCGCGCTGATGGCGCCTCGTACACCACCCAGATCACCTTCGTCACCGACCGCCCTGGCCATGATCGCCGCTATGCGATCGATGCTGGCAAACTGGAAGCCGAACTGGGCTGGAAACCTGCCGAAACCTTCGAGTCCGGCATCCGCAAAACGGTGCAGTGGTACCTGGATAACCAGGCCTGGGTCGGCAATGTCACGTCCGGCGCTTACCGCGAATGGCTCGGTCAGCAGTACGGTGCATGATGCCAAAGATTCTCATTACCGGTAAAAACGGCCAGGTCGGGTTCGAATTGCAGCGCGCCCTGGCGCCGCTGGGCGAGATTATTGCGGTCGATCGCAGCGAATGCGATCTGGCCGACCTGGACGCCCTGCGCGCCTTCGTGGCGCGCGTGCAGCCGGACGTGATTGTCAATCCGGCGGCCTACACGGCCGTCGACAAGGCCGAATCCGACCGCGACGGTGCCTTCCTCATCAACCGCGACGCCGTGCGCGTGCTCGGTGAAGAGGCCGCCCGCCTGAATGCCCTGGTCATCCATTATTCGACCGATTATGTTTTCGACGGCACCAAGGACGGCAGCTACAGCGAGGAAGACACCCCGGCGCCGAAAAGCGTCTACGGCGCCAGCAAGCTGGCGGGCGAACTGGCGCTGGCCCTGGCCAATCCGCGCCACCTGATCCTGCGTACCAGCTGGGTCGTGGGCGCCCATGGCGGCAATTTTGCCAAGACCATGCTGCGCCTTGCCGGCGAGAGGGAAACGCTGTCGGTTGTGGCCGACCAGCATGGCGCGCCGACCTCGGCGGCATTGCTGGCGGACCTCACCGCCCACCTGGTACGCGACTACCTGCAGGTGGAGGGCGAGCTGGCCTTCGGCACGTATCACGTCACTGGCGCTGGCGCCACCACGTGGTACGACTACGCCAGGTTCGTCATCGCCGAAGCGATTGCCGCCGGCAAGCCGCTGAAGCTGGGGCCCGATGCGGTGGTCCCGCTGGCAACGGCGGCTTATCCGACGCCGGCCGCGCGCCCGGCCAATTCGCGGCTCGATACAAGTTATTTCCAGGCGACCTTCGGTCTTCATCTGCCGCACTGGCGGCAAAGTGTGCGCCACGTGCTGCAACAAATTTTCTAGAGAGAAACTCAATGTCGACTAATCAACGCAAGGGCATTATCCTCGCCGGCGGCTCCGGTACCCGCTTGTATCCCGTTACCCAGGCCGTCAGCAAACAGCTGATGCCGGTGTACGACAAGCCGATGGTGTACTACCCGCTGAGCACGCTGATGCTGAGTGGTATCCGCGATGTGCTGTTGATCAGCACGCCGCAAGACACGCCCCGTTTCGCCGATTTGCTGGGCGACGGCAGCCAGTGGGGCATGAACATCACCTACGCCGTGCAGCCAAGCCCGGACGGCCTGGCGCAGGCTTTCGTCATCGGCAAGGATTTTGTCGATAACAAGCCGAGCGCGCTGGTGCTGGGCGATAACATTTTCTATGGCCACGATCTGGTCAAGCAACTGGCCAGCGCCAACGACCGCACTGAAGGTTCGACGGTGTTCGCCTATCACGTGCAGGATCCGGAACGCTATGGCGTGGTCGATTTCGACGCGCAGATGCGCGCCACCAGCATCGAAGAAAAGCCCAGCGCGCCAAAGTCCAGCTACGCCGTCACCGGTCTGTATTTTTATGACGAAAAGGTGTGCGACATTGCCGCCAACATCAAGCCGTCCGCGCGCGGAGAGCTCGAAATTACCGACGTCAACAAGGTCTACCTGGAACAGGGCAAGCTGAACGTTGAAATCATGGGCCGCGGTTTTGCCTGGCTCGACACGGGTACCCACGATAGCCTGCTGGAAGCATCCAGCTTCATTGCCACGCTGCAGCGGCGCCAGGGTCTGCAAGTGGCTTGTCCTGAAGAAATCGCCTATCACCAAGGCTGGATCGACGCTGCTGCACTGCAGAAGCTGGCCGTGCCGCTGGCCAAGAACGGCTACGGCCAATATTTGTTGAACCTGTTGAAGTGAGCCTTTGAATGCCGTACACCGTTACCCCGACCGCGCTGCCCGAAGTCCTGGTTCTTGAGCCGAAAGTCTTCGGCGACGCACGCGGCTTTTTTTATGAAAGTTTTAACGCACGCGAATTTGCCGACGCGACTGGCCTGGACGTCGCTTTCGTGCAGGACAACCACAGCAAGTCGGCGCGCGGCGTGCTGCGCGGCCTGCATTACCAGATCCAGCATCCGCAGGGAAAACTGGTACGCGTGATCGATGGCGACGTGTTTGATGTGGCGGTGGACTTGCGCAAGTCCTCGCCTACGTTCGGCAAGAGTGTCGGCGTGCGACTGAGCGCAGAAAACAACCGGCAACTGTGGGTGCCGCCGGGTTTTGCGCACGGCTTCGTGGTGCTCAGTGAAACCGCGCAGTTTTTGTATAAAACCACCGACTACTGGTATCCGGCGCATGAGCGCAGCCTGTTGTGGAACGATCCGGCGCTCGGCATCGACTGGCCGTTCGATTTCGAGCCGCAACTGGCGGCCAAGGATGCAGCGGCCAAGCTGCTGGCTGAAGCAGACTTGTTCGACTGATAAGTAATCATCAGCAAGCGGGCGCAAGCGGGCAATTAAAGCCCGCTTTGCATGCCTGCTTCAAGGATAGCCATACGGCAATATCTTGCATAATGTCTCCTGATCCTGCCGCACCTTCTGTGCGGCGGTCACATGGAGAGCCGGATGTCCGACGAAAGCGACGCAGAAAAGACCGAACCCGCGTCACAGAAGCGCATCGACGATGCGCGTAGAGAGGGTGACGTTCCGCGCTCGCGTGAACTGGCGACATTCACTGTCCTGATGACCTCCGGCGTTGGCCTGTGGGTATTTGGCGGCTCGCTGGTGCGGCAATTGTCGGCCACGCTGGTCTCGGGCCTCTCGCTCGACCGTGAGCAAATTTACAACTCCGACGTTCTCATCAACCGCGTTGCCACTGACATCGGCAGCGTGCTCATCGCCTGCCTGCCGCTGGCCTTTGCCATCATGGTGGTCGCGCTGGCGTCGCCGCTGCTGGTCGGTGGCTGGCTGTTCAGCGCCAATTCCTTCATGCCCAACTTCGGCAAGCTCAACCCGCTCAAGGGACTGGGCAATATGGTGTCCAAGAACTCCCTGGTCGAACTGTTCAAGGCGCTCGCCAAGACCCTGGTGGTGAGCGTGGTGGCCTGGTTCGTCGTGATGAGCGAAAAGGACGCCGTGCTGGCCCTGACCGTCGAGCCCTTGTTGGCCGGCAGTGTCCACGTGGGCAACCTGGTCGGTACCGCCTTCCTGTTCATGGTTGGCGGACTCGGCCTGATCGCCGCGATCGACGGCCCGTATCAAATGTGGCACTACGCCGACAAACTCAAAATGACGCGCCAGGAAGTGATCCAGGAAGCGAAAGAGTCGGACGGCAACCCGCAGATGAAAGCCAAAGTGCGCCAGATGCAGCGCGAAATGTCCAAGCGCCGCATGATGGCCGACGTGCCGACCGCCGACGTGGTGGTCACCAACCCGACGCACTACGCGGTTGCCTTGAAGTACACCGATGGCCAGGGTGGCGCCCCGCGCGTCGTGGCCAAGGGTTCCGATGAAGTGGCGGCCAAGATCCGCGCACTGGCGAAAGAAAACAAGGTGGCGCTGCTGGAAGCCCCGGCGTTGGCCCGTGCCCTGCACAAGCACACGGAAATTGGCGACGAAATCCCGGAAGCGCTGTACGCAGCCGTGGCCGAAGTGCTGGCGTATGTGTTCCAGCTGCGCACCTATAAAGCGGCCGGCGGCAATTATCCGGACCGTCCGACCAAACTGGCCGTGCCGCCTGAGCTCGATCCGCACAATCCGGCTTCGCAGAAACCCAAAGACAACAGTACTGGACCAGCACAATGAACAGCATCCGATTGCCCGCCTGGCTGACTGAGATGGCAAGCAAGGGCGGCAACGCCGCAGCCGCGCCAATTATCATCATCCTGCTGTTGTCGATGATGATCCTGCCGCTGCCTGCCTTCGTGCTGGACGTGTTCTTCAGCTTCAATATCGCGCTGTCGGTGATCGTGCTGCTGACCGCGCTGTACACGGTCAAACCGCTCGACTTCATGGCGTTCCCGGCGATTTTGCTGGTGTCGACAATGCTGCGCCTGTCGCTCAACGTTGCCTCCACCCGCGTGGTGCTGACCGAAGGCCACACTGGTACTGCTGCGGCCGGTAAGGTCATCGAGGCCTTCGGCCACTTCCTCATTGGCGGCAATTTTACGGTCGGTATCGTCGTGTTTATCATTTTGACGATCATTAACTTCACGGTCGTCACCAAGGGTGCGGGCCGGATCGCCGAAGTGGGCGCCCGTTTCGCGCTGGATGCGATGCCGGGTAAACAAATGGCCATCGACGCCGACCTGAACGCCGGCCTGATCGGCGAAGCGGAAGCCAAAAAACGCCGTTCCGAAACTGCCCAGGAAGCCGAGTTCTACGGCGCCATGGACGGTGCCTCGAAGTATGTGCGGGGCGATGCGGTGGCCGGCATCATGGTTACCGTCATCAACATCGTCGGCGGCCTGATCGTCGGCGTGGTGCAGCACGACATGGGCTTTGCCGATGCGCTGAAGAACTACACCCTGCTGGCCATCGGTGACGGTCTGGTGGCGCAGATTCCTTCGCTGATCATCTCGACCGCAGCCGGTATGGTGGTCTCGCGCGTGGCCAGTGACCAGGACATCGGCGCCCAGCTGGTGGGCCAGCTGTTCGCCAAGCCGGAAGTGCTGTACATCACGGCCGCCATCATCGGCGGCATGGGCTTGATCCCGGGGATGCCGAACATGGTGTTCATTTTGTTGGCCAGCTTGTTGGCAGGCTCGGCCTATCTGGTCTCGAAGAAAGCCCGGATCATCCGCGAAACCGCCGCGCTGGGCGGAAGCCCGGCCGCGGGCGGCGCCGCCGATCCCGCCGCGACCACCTCGCCGGAGCAGGAAGAAGCCAGCTGGCAAGACATCCAGCCAGTCGATACCCTGGGCCTGGAAGTCGGCTACCGCCTCATTCCGCTGGTCGACAAAGGGCAGGGTGGTGAGCTGCTCAAACGCATCAAGGGTATTCGCAAGAAATTCGCACAGGAAGTCGGCTTCCTGGCGCCACCGGTGCACATCCGCGACAACCTGGAGCTGAAACCGTCGGCCTACCGCATCACGCTCAAAGGCGTCGAAGTAGGCAGCGGCGAAGCGCTCAGCGGCCAGTTCCTGGCAATCAACCCGGGCATGGCGATCGGCACCTTGCCGGGCCTGGTGACCACTGATCCGGCGTTCGGCCTGCCCGCCACCTGGATCGACGCAAGCCTGCGCGACCAGGCGCAAAGCATGGGTTTTACGGTGGTCGATGCGGGTACCGTGGTGGCTACCCACCTGAACCACCTGATCACCACCCACGCGGCCGAGTTGCTGGGCCGCCTGGAAGTGCAGGCCTTGCTCGATCACCTGACCAAGGAAACGCCGAAGCTGGTGGAGGATCTGGTACCGAAAGTCGTCAGCCTGTCGACCTTGCAAAAAGTGCTGCAGAATTTGCTCGTCGAAGGCGTGCACATCCGCGATATGCGCACCATCATCGAGTCGCTGTCGGAACATGCGCACCAGAATGCCGATCCGTCCGACCTGACCGCCGTGGTGCGGGTCGCGCTGGGCCGTGCGATCGTGCAGCAGCTGTTCCCGGGCACCAATGAACTGTCCGTGATGACGCTCGATAACAGGCTCGAGCGCTTGCTGTTGCAGGCACTGGGAAATGGCGGCGATGGGGCCGGCATCGAGCCGGGCCTGGCCGATACGATTGCACAGTCGGCCAGCAATGCGGCGCAGCAGCAGGAGGCGCTGGGACTGACGCCGGTGCTGCTGGTGCCGGCGCAGTTGCGGACCTTGTTGGCGCGCTTCCTGCGCCGCGCGTTGCCGCAGTTGAAGGTGTTGTCGCACGCAGAGATTCCGGAATCGAAAACGATTCGGGTGACGTCGCTTGTTGGTGCGCCGGGGTAACTGCTCGCGCCTGCGATGCGTGTTCGGGTAAGCCAGCGTCGCGGTTTCTGACAGGGGTTATGGGTCCCGGCCTGCGCCGGGATGACGGTTTGGAGGGCGGTGGTGAAAGCGAGCGACGCGATAGCGCCACCGTTCGCCGTCATCTTGAAAACCGTCATACCGGCTTGAAAACCGTCATACCGGCGCAGGCCGGTACCCATACTGCGCACGCACTCGCCAGGTTCCCAGGCGAGCACCGACGCCCGCCGTCAAATCCCACAACCCCGATATACACCCCTTTCCCCCTCTTTATCCCCCGATGGTTTCCGCGCGGCATCGTTAATAATATGTCCTATACCTCAACGGCGGTAATGGGACAATAAAATGAACGTCAAGAAATTCACAGCAGCCACTTCACGCGACGCACTGCGCAAAGTCCGCGAAGCCCTCGGCCCGGATGCGGTGATCCTGTCGAATCGTCCGGTCGACGGCATCGTCGAAATCCTGGCCCTGGCCAACGATGACGTCGCCTCGATGGCGTCGCCCTCCGCCGAATCGGGCATGGATGCACCGCGGCCAATGCTGCAGCATTTGCAGGAGCCGGCGCCGGTTGCAGCGCCCGCGCCGCAGTCCTACGCCAACCGCAGGGTTGCCCAAGCACAGCCACAGATCGAACAACCCGCCTTCGACATGGCTGCCATGACGTCGATGATGTCGGCCGCCATCGCCCAGGCCAAGAGCTCGGCCGCCGCCGACATGTCCGGCATGATGAAGGAAATTCGCGCCATGCGCGGCCAGATGGAATCGCAACTGGCGGAATTGTCCTGGGGCGCCACCCAGCAGCGCGAACCGCAGAAAGCGGGCGTGCTGCGCGAATTGCTGGCCGCCGGTTTCTCGGCCACGCTGGCTCGCTACCTCGTCGAGAAATTGCCTGCCGGCAAAGACGAAGCGGATTCTCTGCGCTGGATTAAGACCGTGCTGCAACGCAATCTGACCACGATGGCCGACGAAGACGACATGCTCAACAAGGGCGGCGTGTTCGCCCTGGTGGGCCCGACCGGCGTCGGCAAGACCACCACCACTGCCAAACTGGCGGCGCGCTGCGTGATGCGCCATGGCCCGGAAAAGCTGGCCCTGATCACCACCGATGCCTATCGTATCGGCGGCCACGAGCAGCTGCGCATCTACGGCAAGATCCTCGGCGTGATGGTGCACTCGGTCAAGGATGAAGCCGACCTGCGCATCGCCCTGAAAGAACTGCGCAATAAACACACGGTATTGATCGACACCGTCGGCGTCTCGCAGCGCGACCAGATGGTGACGCAGCAAGTGGCCATGCTGAGCGAGACCGGCGCCGACGTAAAACGCCTGCTGTGCCTGAACTCGACCTCGACCAACGAAACGCTTAACGAAGTGGTGCGCGCCTATCAAGGCAGCGGCCTGGCCGGTTGCATCATGACCAAGCTCGACGAAGCCGCATCGCTCGGCAACGTGCTCGATGTCGTGATCCGCCAGAAACTGAATCTGCATTACATCTCGACCGGCCAGCGCGTGCCGGAAGACCTGCACCTGCCGGACCGCGCGATGCTGGTCGACCGCGCCTTTCGCAGCGGCCGCCAGGCCGAGATCAGCGATGCCGACCTGCCGCTTCTGATGGCTGGCACCAGCGCTGGCCGCAAACTGGGCGAGGTGTCCTTTGGGTAATTTCGATTTCGACCAGGCCGAGGGCCTGCGCCGGATGCTGGCTGGCCCCAAGCCACGCATCGTGACCTTTCTTTCCGCCACGCCTGAAGACGACAAGGGCGCCATGCTGGTCAACCTGGGCGCCTCGCTGGCCCGGGCCGGCAACGACGTCATGATTGTCGACGCCTGCGCCCATGAATACGGCGTGGCCCAGCGCCTTGGCGTCGACCAGGGTGGCTCGCTGCTGCAAGTGGCGCGCCAGGAATGTGCGCTGAACCAGGTGATTCACCAGGCGCCGCAAGGGTTCCAGGTTGCCAGCATGGTGCGCCGCGCGCGCGGCCAGGGCGAGTACCTGGGGCAGGAAGATACGCGTCGCCTGGCCAAGACCTTCGATGTGCTGGTCAAGCAGGCCGGCATCTGCATCGTTGACGGCGAATTCGGCAGCGATGATACGTTTCCCCTGCCGATCATGGACAATTCCGAGATCGTGGTGCAGGTATCGTGCAACGCCGCCTCGATCACCGCGGCGTACTCGCTGGTGAAGCGTTTGTCGCAACAATTGGGGCGCCGCCCGTTCGGTATTCTGGTCACCGGCGCATCCGAAGCCGAAGCCAAGGTGGTATACGATAATATGGCTACTGCAGCAACGCGCTACCTGGCGGTGCAGCTCAGTTCGATGGGGTCGGTACCAGCCGACGAGTACCTGCAACGCGCCGCGCGCCTGGGCCGCGCAGTGGTCGATGCGTTTCCGCTGGCGGGTGCCTCGGTCGCGTTTCGCCAGTTGGCCGGCCGTTTTGCCATTCCGGCAGGAGGCAGTGCCCATTTTGGTTTATAAGAAAAATAGCTAACGCATGTACACAGCAAAAGGGAAGAAGACGGACAAGGAACTCTTGCTGACGCAGCATATGCCGTTGGTCAAGCGCCTCGCCCATCACATGAAGGCCAAGCTTCCCCCTAGCGTGGAGGTCGACGATCTCATTCAAGCCGGCATGATCGGCCTGTTCGACGCCATCTCGCGCTACGAAGAAACCCACGGGGCCCAGTTCGAAACCTATGCCGTGCTGCGCATCCGCGGCGCCATGCTCGACGAACTGCGCAACAGCGACTGGCTGCCGCGCAGCACGCGCCAGAACATGCGCAAGATCGAAACGGCGATGAGCTCGCTGCAGCAAAAACTGGGGCGCCCGCCCACCGAAACCGAAGTCGCCAAGTCGATGAAAATGTCGCTGGGCGACTACCAGGATTTATTGGGCGACAGCGGCGGCCACCAGCTGGTCTACTACGAAGATTTCAAGGGCGAAGACGACGACGGCAGTTTCCTCGACCGCTACTCCATCGACGACGAAGACCCACTGCGCGCGCTGCTCGAAACCGACTTCCGCCAGGCGATCATTAACGCCATCGACAACCTGCCGCCGCGCGAAAAAATCCTGATGGGCCTGTACTACGAAGAAGAATTGAACCTGAAAGAAATCGGCGCCGTGATGGGCGTGTCCGAATCACGGGTGTCGCAATTGCACACCCAGGCTGTCGCCAGGCTGCGCGCCGCACTCAAGGAGCAGCTGTGGACTGGGCGAGCATAATTGGACTGGGGCTGGCGCTGGCCGGCCTGTTCGTCGGACACAGCCTCGATGGCGGCAAATTCGCGTCGCTGATCCAGCCGGCCGCGTTTGCCATTGTCGTGGTCGGCACCTTTGGCGCCGTGCTGCTGCAAACTGAAGCGGCCACGTTTGTGCGCGGCATGCGCATGCTGCGCTGGGTGTTTTTTCCGCCCGCCAGCCAGCGCCAGCTGTACTCGCGCCAGATCGCGCTGTGGAGCCTGACCGCCCGCCGCGACGGCCTGCTGCAGCTCGAGCAATACCAGAAAATGACGCCCGACCTGTTCGTCCAGAAAGGCCTGCGCCTGGTGGTCGACGGGATTGCACCGGAGCGCCTGCGCAGCCTGCTCGAAACCGAGATCACATCCTACGAATTCAGCCAGCGCCAGGCTGCGCGCATCTGGGAATCGGCCGCCGGCTACGCGCCGACCATCGGCATCCTCGGCGCAGTACTTGGCCTGATCCACGTGATGGAAAACCTCAGCGACCCGTCGCGCCTGGGCGCCGGCATTGCCGTCGCGTTCGTCTCGACCATCTACGGCGTGGGCCTCGCCAACCTGTTCTTCTTCCCGGTCGGGAATAAACTCAAAGGCATCGTGGCCGAGCAGGTGGCCCAGTACGACATCCTGGCCGACGTGTTCCACGACCTGGCCACCGGCGACCATACCCGCGTCGTCGATGAACGCGTGGCCAGCCTGCTGGCACGCGCCTGAGTTTGGCATGGCGCGCAAACGCTACCAGGAAGATTCCGAAAATCACGAACGCTGGCTGATTTCGTATGCCGATTTCATGACCCTGCTGTTCGCGTTTTTCGTGGTCATGTACGCTATCTCGGTGGTCAACGTCGGCAAGTACAAGGTGCTGTCGGACGCATTGGGCGACGCGTTTGGCGGACGCGGCGCGGCCACGACGCCGGTCACCACGGTCGAACAGCCCTTCAGCCTGCCGAACATCGTGGCGCGCAAACGTGCCGAGGCCATGCGCCGCGAGAAAGATCGGCTGACCATGCTGGCGCGCGACCTGACTGCCACGCTCGGCCCGTTGGTGAAGGAGGGCAAGGTGCGCGTCACCCAGAACAGCCGCGGCGTGAGCGTCGAAATCAATGCCAGCGTGCTGTTCGCGCCGGGCGACGCGACCCTGACCGATGCCTCGAGCGAGGCGCTCAGCGCGGTGGCGATTTTGCTGAAAAATGACCCGCACGCCGTCCAGGTCGAGGGGCATACCGATGACGTGCCGATTGCCAATCCGCTGTTCCCGTCGAACTGGGAATTGTCGGCCGTGCGCGCCAGCAGCGTGGTGCGCCTGTTCATCGACAGCGGCATGGCGCCGGCGCGGTTGACGGCAGTCGGTCACGGCGCCAATTTGCCGGTGGCGTCCAACAACACGCCGGAAGGGCGCGCCCGCAACCGGCGCGTGGCGGTCACCATCCTCTCGGCGCTGCCCGACGCGACCACGGAATTGCCAACGCGCTGACCTTTACCTGGCTTAACGTTTGATCCATTTTGGGCGGGGTAAAATTTCGGGCTCGACAGTAAAGCAGAGCACCCGCCTTGACCCCGCCAAAACCGCACCTCCACAACGTCAGCCTGGTCTGCGTCGAAACGCGCTATCCGCAACTGGCGCAGTTTTCGCTCGACCGCTGCCTTGCCGCCGCCAGCTTCAGGCAATGCCTGCTCCTGAGCCCGCAGCGCTTCGATTTGCCCGGCTATATCGCACAGGTCGCCATCGCGCCGATCGACAGCGTCGAGGCCTACTCGGCCTTCATGCTGCGCGATCTGGGCCGCTACTTCGATGGCGACTTCGTGCTGGTGGTGCAGTGGGACAGTTTTATCCTTGACGGCAAGTTGTGGGATCCGGTGTATCTCGAGTACGACTATATCGGCGCGCCCTGGTCGCACCGGCCGCTCGCGGTCGCGGTCGGGAACGGCGGTTTTTCGCTGCGCTCGCGGCGCCTGGTCGATCTGCTGGCAAGCATGGACTTCGACGTGGTTCACCCCGAGGATGCGGTGATCTGCGAACTGCGGCGCGACGAGCTGGAAGCGCGCGGGATCCGCTTTGCGCCGCGCGCGGTCGCGGATCGGTTTGCCATGGAAATGATCGAGCCGGCAGCCCCGACCTTCGGTTTTCACGGCTTCAATAATTTTCATTACGCGCTCGACGATGCCCGCCTCGACGCCTATCTCGCGCTGTGCGATGTGTCCATGCTGCGCGCGCCGGCCGCGCGCCAGCTGGTGCGGCAGTTGTACCACCGTGGCCGGCATGGCATGGCAATGCGCATGCTCAGGCGGCGCTGGGGCGGCACGCCGCGCCAGCGTGCCGAAACTGTCCGGCTGGCAGCGCATTGCCTGTACCATTGGGCTATACAGACTGTGCGGGGCAGTCCCGCCTGAGCCAATGGAGACACGTCGATGCTATTTCACCGTATGTTGATCGGTGCTGCGGCTAGCCTTGGGCTGACTTGCCCATATCGTACATGCGCGCAATGACTGAGGCAGCGCCATCCGCGCCAGCCCGATTCCGGAAGAAGTGGCTGCTCGTGCTGCCAGCTTGCCTCCTGCTGTATCTGGCCATCGTGGGCTGCTGGGCCTGGGCGGCGTTCGATGAGGCCATCGAAACGGCGCCGGTCGCAGCCGATGCGCCGCTCACGGCACGGCAAGTGGCGATCCTGACGCGCGTGGAAGACCCGGCATTTTTCGACCACGCCGGCGTCAGCCTGGGAAAAGGGCAGGGCTTCGCCACCATTTCCGGCGCCGTCGCACGCGACCTGTACCTGGATGGTGCTGATTTCACGGGTGGCAAAGGAAGCTTGCAGACGCTGTATCGCGCGCTGTTCCATTGTTGCAAACGGATCGACCTGGGCCGCGATGTGATGGCGGTGGTCGTCAATGCGCGCCTGTCCAAGGAGCGCCAACTGGCGCTGTATGCGGGCCGGGTCTACATGGGCACCTGGCGCACGCAGCAGCTCAGGGGCTTGGGGCAGGCAGCACTCAGCTATTTCAACAAACCGCTGGCGGCGACGACCGACGATGAATTCATCGGCCTGGCGGCCATGATCAAGGCGCCCAACCAGTTCAATCCGGTCAGCCATCGGGATCTCTACCTCGCGCGCGTGGCCCGGGTGCGCGCGCTGGTTCTTGGCGAATGCCGTCCCGCGGGCTGGTTCGATACCGCGCTGGCGCAGTGTTCTGGCAAACCGCCCGGCGATCCCGGTTGATTCGCGTAACGGCTTCCGGGTCGGCTGACTGGCAGGCATTGGCGCAGCCGGGCGCCCGGGTCGCCGCCACGCCCGGTGAATGTGGCCTGCCCGATGTCGTATTCAGCATGCTGGCGGACGTGCAGCCGGCAAGTTGAACATCCTGGCCGGCGGCGCCGACGAACTGGTCGGCCGGGTGCAGCCCCTGTTCGATCTGTTGGGACAAAAAACCTGGCGCTTCGGCGCGGCGCCGGAACAGGCCAATGCCGTCAAGCTGGCCTGCAACCTGACGCTGGCCTGCGCCATCGAAGCAATGGGAGAGGGGGCGGCGCTGGCCGGCGCGCACGGGATTCCGGCCGCCGGCTTCATCGAGCTGATCACGAGCACGCTGTTTGCCGGTTCACCCGTCTACAAAGGTTACGGAGGCATGATTGCCGAACAACGCTACAGCCCGGCCGGCTTCAAGCTGGCGCTGGGGCAGAAGGATGTGCGCCTGGCGGTGGAGGCAGGGCGTGCCCACGGTTTGCCACTGGCGTTCGGTGCCGCGCTGCAAACCGTGCTGCAGGCGGCGGTCGACCATGGCGACGGCGATCTCGACTTCGCCGCGCTGGGCAAGCATGCGGCACGGCAAGGTCGATAATGACTGCAGCGCCGGCGTGTTCTCGCTGATCATTGCGAAGCCACGCATGGCTTCAGCGCAGGGCTTGGTTCCGCCTTGCAAACTGGCAGACCGGGCGCGCCTTTGCTTTCCCGTTCAAGCGAATGACGGTGAGCTTGTTCACGCGGTTGCAGGCGTAGTAGCCGCCAACCAACCAGAGTCCCGAACACTCGCGCTTCACTGCGTAAAGTTCATCTCCCAGCGGCAGCACAGGCGACCATTCATCTGCTATTTTTTCGCCGTTTGCCAGCAGCGCGGCAAAGGCGTCCGCATGGATCGACTGCTCGGGTCTGGAGGCGAATGGGATCGATGACGTCGATAGAAGGGGACCTGGCGGCAGCGCCAGGACCTTGGTCAGGGTCGCTTCGTCGACCTTCCACGTTTCGAGCAGGGGTGGCATCCTGTACCCCTGGAATCTGTCGATATAGATAATCGCGGTCGATGTCGGCGTGCCACCGAGCGCGCGTGCCACGCGCGTGTAGCCATACTCGTTGACGGCGATTTCCTGGATCACGTTGAACATCGCTGCGCCAGCGCGCACCGGCGTGGCTTCACTGTCGGGACAATTGATGGCGTCGCTGTCGCGACAATTCCTGTCATGGCGTAGAGTTTCCGTCGCTGCGTTGCAAACCGCCTCGTTTGTCGAATAGATGAGCGACAAACCGACGGATGGAAGGTCGGCAGCCAAGGCTGGCGGGAGAAAAAGCAGGAGAGCGGCGAACGACAGTGCGTTGGCGGTTATGGTCATCGGCACACTGTGTCCTTGCCAGGAAAAGACATTAACAAGGCCGCGGACGCGGTCTTGTCACGAGCTTGCAGCGTCCTGCGCTCAGCCAACCACAAACCGGCGCGACGGCCCGAACCCGGCAGTCTGCCCGCCCGGCCCATACAGGCCCGCTTCGGCGCCGCCGGTGGCAGCTGGCGTGCGCATGGCGTTGAGCACGGTCTGGTTGTGGGCCAGCTGGCGCGCGACCAGCATGCCGTTGACGCGGTTGAGTTCCTTGGCGCTGCGGGTGCAGTCGAGCAACTGGTCCCAGGTGGCGCGCTCCAGCGCGCTGCCGTTTGCTGCCAGCCATGGCTCCATCCCGGATTCAGCGGCGTCGAAACCGGCGCTGGCCAGCGCGGCGTGGCGCTGGCGCGCCAGCTCGCTCAATTGCTCCACCATATCCGATTTTTGCTGTGTCACTTCCGCCACACCGTCTGCACGCGCCTCGACCAGGCTGTCTTGCTCTTGTTTCAGCAGCGTGAGCATCGACGCCATCAGTTGCTGTTCGTCGTGCAGAGTGGTCGATGGCGTCATGGGTGGTTTACCTGTTGCGGGAGTGGAGGAGGTCGCGCACGGTCTCTAACAGGCCGTCCGCGACTTTTTCCGAGTTCACCTGGAACTGGCCATCGGCGATGGCCAGTTTGATGCGCTCGACTTTTTTGGAATCGAATACGGCCGAGTTGGACGACGCGGCTGAAGCGGCCATGGTGCCGGCCAGGGCCTGGCCCTGGGGCGACAGGCGCACGCTGTCGGTCGGGACCGGCACCGGCTGGGCAGCTGCTTTTTCCGCACCGCGGCTGGTGGTGGTCGCCGGCGTGGTCGTCGCTGGAATGCCAGCGTTGTTCGAGACTGAATCGTTGATTTTCACGGCTATATCCTTCGGTGGGTGGAGCAGAAAACTCCGCGACATGCGTCCTATAACGGCGCCGTCACCCCAAACTTTAGCAGCAACTGCGTTTTCGTATGCAAATTCTAGTTTGCAACGTCAACGATACCACCGGCTCTGGCCGTCCCGCTGAGGATGGCGCCGGATGGCGTGCGCACCTGCACCACCTGTCCTGCGGCCGCGTTGCCCAGCGCCTTGCCCTCGGCCGATACGCTGAAACCTGCCCCACCGCTGACCACGCGCACGGTCTGGTTCTGCATGACCACCGGTTTGCTTTTCAAATTGTCTGCCCGCAGCGGCGTACCGGCCGGCAGTGAGATCGTCGGCGTGCGGCCGACTGCCTGCGCCATGTCGGTGACGATGCCGTTCGGCATGCCGGCCAGGTCGCCCTTGACCATGACCAGCTGGCTGGCGTCGATCGTCTGCCCTTGCGCCAGCGGCGACGCGGCGGCAACATACTCTGCCAGCACACTCACCTGGGCCTGGACGTACACCGTCCACACCGGCGCGCTACAGCGCACCCCGACCGAGGTCTTGCCCCAGGCGCGCGCGCCTGGCTGCTGGAATGCCTGCGGGTCGGGGCAGGCCGCCAGGCCCAGGCGTGGGTCGACCGGATTCACGGTCACGCTGACCTTGCCCGGCAGGCCCGCCGTCTGGATCTGTAAAAACTGTTCGACGACCTTGCGCACGACGGCACCATCCTGGCGCGCGCCTGGCGACTGCGCCCCCGCCATCGTGGCGACAGCCATACAAAACAGGAAGACAGTGAAAGAAAGCGAACGGGTCATGAGTGCAGCCTTGTGGAATGACGCTATCTTAGACCAATGATTCCTTACTGAAACTATGAATAGCCGGGTTTTGCCAGCCTTACTCGTTCGATGGCAATTTGTTTCTCAGACGTATGATTCATCCTGTTATCCCAAGAACCCCACCCGGAGGCCGGCATGATTGGCAAACTCGACGAGTACATGCGCTTCAATGAAGCGGCATTGAATATCCGCAGCAACCGCCAGCAAGTGCTGGCCTCCAACATCGCCAACGCCGACACGCCCAACTACAAGGCGCGCGACATCGATTTTTCGAGTGCGCTGGCCAGTGCCGTGACCAAGGGCACGGGGACCAGCGCTGGCCTGGCCACCACGGCAGCGCATCACCTGGCTGCAGCGAAAGACGGCGCCACCATGCCGGACGGCACGCCGCTGCTGTACCGCAACGTGGCCCAGGGCAGCGTCGACGGCAACACGGTCGACATGGATGTGGAACGCAACCAGTTTGCCGACAATGCGCTGCGCTACGAAGCCGGCATCACCATGATCAACCACCAGATCCGCGGCATGCTCGCGGCGATCCAGGGAGGCAGCTGATGTCGCTCTTTAATATCTTCAATGTGTCCGGTTCGGCCATGAGCGCGCAAGCGCAGCGCCTGAACACGGTGGCATCGAACCTGGCCAATGCCGACAGCGCCACCAGCGCCAGCGGCCAGGCCTACCGCGCCAAGCAGGTCGTGTTCGAGGCCGTACCGCTGGCCGACGGCGGCAGCGCCGTCAAGGTGCAGCAGGTGGTCGAAGACGCCTCGCCGCTGAAGCAAGTGTATGACCCGAAACACCCGATGGCCGACGACAAGGGCTATGTGTCGATGCCGAACGTGAATGTGGTCGACGAGATGGTGAACATGCTGTCCGCCTCGCGCTCCTATCAGAACAACGTCGAAACGATGAATGCAGCCAAAACGCTGCTGATGAAAACCCTGACCATCGGTCAATAACTCCAGGCGCCCCATGACCACCGTTACTTCCAATACGTCAGCCACCATGACCGACCTGATGTCGACCATGAACAACAAGCCCGCGGCGGCGGCGGAAGGTTCCGTCGAGGCGGACACCAACAAATTCCTGACGCTGCTGGTCACGCAGCTGAAGAACCAGGATCCGATGAATCCGCTCGACAATGCGCAGCTCACCAGCCAGTTGGCGCAGCTGTCGACGGTGACCGGTGTGAACAAGCTGAACACGACGCTCGAATCGCTGAAAAGCAGCTACCAGTCGTCCGAAGCGATGTCGGCCACCAACATGATCGGCCACGGCGTGTTTGTCGATGGCAGCTTTGTCAACGTGGCGAGCGGCCAGAGCATCCTGGGGGCGAACCTGGGCTCGGCCGCCGAGGACGTCAAGGTGATCGTCACCGATCCGGCCACCGGCAAGGACATCAAGACCATCGAGCTGGGTGCGCAGCCGGCCGGAATTTTGCCGATCACGTGGGACGGAAAAGCCGATGGTGCCACCGCCTCGGTGAAAGACGGCAAGTACAGCTTCCGCGTGGTCGCCACGCGGGCAGGCACCCAGTTGACCGACGCCACTGCGCTGGCCTTCGACAGTGTGGCCAGCGTGTCGACCAGCGCCACCGACGGCGTCAAACTGAATCTGCCGACCAAGGGCCAGGTCACGCTGGCTGATATCAAACAGGTTATGTAAGCGTGTTTAGCTTACCGTTCGAATTTTTGTAAGCAAGCCGCTTACTTCTCATACTATTTATTTAGAGGAATACCATGTCTTTCCAACAAGGTCTTAGCGGCTTGAACGGCGCTGCAAAATCGCTCGATGTGATCGGTAACAACATCGCCAACGCCAGCACGGTGGGGTTCAAAAGCGCGCAGGCGCAATTTGCCGATGTCTACGCCGGCTCGCTGGTGGGCGCCACCGGCAAGAATGCCGGTATCGGTGTCTCGGTCGCTGCCATCGCCCAGCAGTTCACCCAGGGTAACGTCGAATCGACCAACAACCCGCTCGACATCGCCATCAACGGCGGCGGTTTTTTCCGTACTGAAGCGAACGGCGTGACCCAGTACTCGCGCAATGGCCAGTTCACACTGGACAAGAACGGCTACATGGAAAACGCCCAGGGCGCGAAGCTGACTGGCTATGGCGTCAGCGTGAACGGCAACATCCTGGCCGGCTCGGCCGCGCCAATCCAGATTTCGACCGGCGACATCGCGCCGGTGCCGACCACCAAGGTCGATACCTTGATGAACCTGAACTCGGGCGACGGCGTGCCGATCGCCAAGCCGTTCAACGCCGCCGATCCGGCCTCGTACAACAAGCAGGTGCCGATCGATGTCTACGACAGCCTGGGCAATTCCCATGTGATGTCGATG
Organism: Massilia sp. S19_KUP03_FR1; assembly: GCF_036688685.1. Lineage (NCBI taxonomy): Bacteria > Pseudomonadati > Pseudomonadota > Betaproteobacteria > Burkholderiales > Oxalobacteraceae > Massilia > Massilia sp. S19_KUP03_FR1. The sequence goes on from NZ_JAQQPS010000018.1 coordinate 126,802, forward strand.
TATTACGTCAAGACCGACGCCGGCAAGTGGGATGTGTACGTCGCCAGCGACGCCACCGAAATCACCAACCAGGCCGTCGCTGCCGCGGCCCAGGGCACCAGCGCCGCCTTCGCCACGGTGAATGCCGCGCGCGACGCCTGGGTGGCCTCGAACGCCGCCGTGCCACCGAATCCGGTGCAAATTGCCGCCGACCTGGCCGCGTATGCTGCTGCGGCCAGCACCATGGTCACCGCTGCCGCCACCACCGCCGGCGCCAGCGCCACCAATATTGCTGCCATCAATGCAGCCTCTGTCAGCGCCGGTAATACGGTGGGCTTCACGCCGGCCGAGGTCGACAAGACCATCGCTGCCGCAATCAGTGTGCCGGGGGTGCCGGTCGGCCACCTGAACTTCGACACTAATGGCGCGCTCAGCTCGGCCCTGATGGCGCCGCAGACGCTGCCGCTGTCGATCGGCCTGCCGGTGTTCCCGTCGACGGGCTCGGTGAGCACCATGCAGATCAAGCTGAACTTTGGCGGCACCACGCAGTACGGCGCCACCACCACCGAAAAAACCACCACCCAGGATGGTTACACCTCGGGCCACCTGCAGCGTTTCTCGGCAGGTACCGATGGCATCATCCTGGGTCAGTACAGCAACGGCCAGTCGAAAGCGCTGGGGCAGATCGTGCTGGCTAACTTCGTCAACCCGAACGGCTTGGCGGCACTGGGCAACAACGCCTGGGCCGAGACGTCCGATTCCGGCAACCCGATCGTGGGCACGCCGGAAACGGGCAGCCTGGGTTCGCTCAATTCGTCTTCGGTGGAAAATTCGAACGTGGATTTGACGGCCGAGCTGGTGAACATGATCACGGCGCAGCGGGTGTACCAGGCCAATGCGCAGACGATCAAGACGCAGGATTCGGTGTTGCAGACGCTGGTGAACCTGCGTTAAGCGACTTGGTCGATTGATTAGTTAAACGCAAAACCGTCACCCCGGCGAAGGCCGGGGCCCATACCACGTCACCGACGTCGGAGACTCAGCATGGGTCCCGGCTTTCGCCGGGATGACGTTTGCTAGAGCGAGAAGTAACAATGGACAAGCTGATTTACACCGCCGCCAGCGGCGCCAAGCACCTGATGGAGCAGCAAGCGACGACGGCGAACAACCTGGCCAACGTCAGCACCACCGGTTTCCGCTCGCAGATCGATTCCTTCCGCGCCGTGCCGGTGGTCGCCGAAGGCACGCTGCCCACGCGCACCTTCGTGGTCGATTCCACCGTCGGCGCCGATTTCTCGAGCGGACCGCTGCAAGCGACCGGGCGCGACCTCGACATCGCGGTCAAGGGCAAAGGCTGGCTGGCCGTGCAAATGGCCGATGGCACCGAAGCCTACACGCGCAACGGCGCCATCCAGATGAGCCCGAACGGCCTGTTGACCACGACGCAAGGCTTGACTTTGGCAGGCGAGGGCGGCCCGATTACCTTGCCGCCGGATGTCACGGTGGCGGTCGGCGGGGACGGCACCATTTCCACCATCGAAAACGGCATCAAGCCGGGCACGGCCACGATCCTCGGCAAGCTCAAGCTGGTCAACCCTCCCGAGCAGGACATGGTGCGCGGCGACGACGGCCTGTTCCGTTTGAAGAATGGCACAGCCGCCCAGGCCGACCCGAACGTCACGGTGGTGGGCGGCATGCTGGAAGGCAGCAACGTCAATCCGGTCGATGCCATGGTGTCCATGATTTCGCTGGCGCGCTCGTTCGAAACGCAAATGAGCCTGCTGAAGAACGCCGAGAATAACGCTGCGAAAGCCACCCAGATCCTTGCTTTGAATTAACTTCTTCTACCGCATAATTCATATTGTGCGTGGCGGTGTCTGTCTGCCGCCTTACTGGAGAAGAAAATGATTCGTTCCCTGTTCATCGCGAAGACCGGCCTCGAGGCGCAGCAAACCAACCTCGACGTCATCAGCAACAACCTCGCTAACGTCAGCACCAACGGTTTCAAGAAGTCGCGTGCCGTGTTCGAGGACTTGTTGTACCAAAATGTGCGCCAGCCTGGCGCCCAGTCCTCCCAGCAAACCAATTTGCCGTCCGGCCTGCAGATCGGCACCGGTGTCGCCACCGTCGCCACCGAGCGCCTGCATACTCAGGGCAACCCACAATTGACCAGCAACTCGAAAGACCTGATGGTCAACGGGAATGGCTTTTTCCAGGTCGCGCTGCCGGACGGCACCGCCGCCTACACCCGCGACGGTTCGTTTCAGAGCGACGCCAATGGCCAGATGGTGACCTCGAGCGGCTTTCTGATCCAGCCGCCAATCACCATTCCGGCCAACGCCACCTCGATCTCGGTCGGGCGCGACGGCACCGTCTCGGTGACCACCGGCGGCTCCACCGCCAGCACCCAGATCGGTTCGATCCAGCTGACCAGCTTCATCAACCCGGCCGGGCTGGAGTCGAAGGGCGAAAACCTGTACGTGGAAACCACCGCGTCGGGCACCCCGAACACGAATACACCCGGCACCAACGGCACCGGCGTGATCATGCAGGGCTATGTGGAATCGTCGAACGTGAACGTGGTGGAGGAAATGGTCAACATGATCCAGACCCAGCGCGCGTACGAGATCAATAGCAAGGCGATCACCACCTCCGACCAGATGTTGCAGAAACTGTCCCAATTATGAAAATCATTCTTGCCGTGGCCGCGCTGGCGCTGGCTGGCTGCTCGACGGTTCCAACCTCGATCGTGCAGCGCCCGACCAGCGCCCGTCCCTTGATGGTGGAAGGTTCGCCTGCGCTCGACGGCGCCATCTACCAGGCGTCGAATTACCGTCCGCTGTTCGAAGACCGGCGCGCGCGCCACATCGGCGACATGCTGATCATTAACATCGTCGAAAAAACCGCGGCCGTGAAAGCGGGCGCCAGCTCGGGCAACAAATCGGGTTCGGTCGGCATCGGCATTCCCGGCCCCTTGCAAGGCAAATTCGGCGCAAGCGTGGCGACCTCGACGGCGAACAAGTTTGCCGACGGCGACAACCAGAGCGCCAGCAACACCTTCACCGGCGTGCTGGGCGTGACCGTCACCGAAGTGCTGCCAAACGGTAATTTGATCGTCGTCGGCGAGAAACAGGTGGCGATGAACAAGGGCGTCGAGTTCATCCGCTTCTCGGGCATGGTCAGCCCGGACAATATCCAGCAAGGCAATATCGTCTCGTCCACCCAGGTGGCCGACGCCCGGGTCGAATACCGTACCAACAGCCAGATCGACAAGGCCGAGATGGCCTCGATGGCCTCGCGCTTCTTCCAGTCGCTGCTGCCGTTCTAAGGGGTCACGAATGCGTATCGCCAAATTTGCCCTACTCTTGCTCAGCGCTGCGCTGGCCGCGCCTGCGGTCCACGCCGAGCGGTTGAAAGACCTCGCCAGCATTGCCGGCGTGCGCCAGAATCAATTGTCCGGGTACGGCCTCGTGGTCGGCCTGGACGGCACCGGCGACCAGACCACGCAGACCCCGTTCACGGTGCAGTCGATTGTCGCCATGTTGCAATCGAAAGGCGTGAATCTGCCGCCGGGCACGTCGCTGCAGCTGAAAAACGTCGCCGCCGTGATGGTGACAACCTCGCTGCCGGCGTTTGCCCAGCCGGGCCAGACGCTCGACATCACGGTGTCCTCGATCGGTAACGCGAAAAGCCTGCGCGGCGGCACGCTGTTGATGACGCCGCTGCAAGGCGCCGACGGCCAGGTGTATGGCATGGCGCAGGGCAATGTACTGGTGGGCGGCGTGGGCGTGCAATCCCAGGGCGGCGGGCAGGTGCAAGTGAATCACCTGGCGGTGGGCAAAATTTCCGCCGGCGCCACGGTGGAGCGCGCGGTGGTGTCGAACCTGGGCCAGGACAACCAGATCCGGCTCGAACTGAACCAGACCGATTTCACCACCGCCAGCCGGGTGGTGGAAGCGATCAACGACAAATTCGGTCCCGGCATCGCCACCGCGCTCGATGGCCGCGTGATCCGCGTGCGCACGCCGTCCTCGTCGGACCAGCGCGTCGCCTTCCTCGGCCTGTTGGAGGGCATCGACGTCAGCCCCGCCGCGGCTGCCGCGAAGGTGATCATGAACGCGCGTACCGGCTCGGTGGTGATGAACCAGGCCGTGACGCTGGAAAACTGCGCCATTTCGCACGGCAACCTGACGGTGACGATCAGCCCGGACACGCAGGTCAGCCAGCCGAATCCGCTCTCGAAAGGCAAGACCGTGGTCACCCAGACCGCCGAGATCGAAATCAAGAAGGATCCGGGCAAGGTGCTGCTGGTCAAGGGCGGCGCTTCGCTGCAGGAAGTGGTCAAGGCGATGAACTCGATCGGCGCCTCGCCACAAGACTTGCTGGCCATCCTGCAAGCCTTGAAAGCCGCCGGTTCGCTGCGCGCCGACCTCGAGATCATTTGAGGACGCCGTCATGATCAGCTCTGTCAACTCAGCCGACCAGTCCGGCAAGCTTGCGCTCGATACCAAGAGCCTGGGCAACCTGAAAGCCTCGGCCGCCGCCGGCTCGCCGGAAGCCCTGCGCGGCGCCGCGACCCAGTTCGAAGCCATGTTCATCAACATGATGATGAAGAGCATGCGCGAAGCCACGCCGACCGACGGCATGACCGACAATGAGCAGACCAAGACGTTCACTACCATGCTCGACAGCCAGCTGAGCCAGACCATGGCCAAGCGCGGCATGGGCCTGGCCGACATGCTGGTGCGCCAGATGAGTTCGCAGACCGCGAATGCCCAGGCGCTGGCAATTGGCGGCGGTGCTGCGGGCACGGCTGCCAGTAGCATGAACGCCGCGCCGGATCAGCTGGGCGTGGCATTCGCGGCGAAGGCCGCGATCGTCAATCCGACCAGTACCGGCAACGCCGGGCAGGCGCCGCACGTGCGCGCGTTCCAGGAAAAACTGGCGGCCCACGCCGACGAAGCGGCCGCCGCCACCGGCATCCCGGCCAAGTTCATGCTGGGCCAGGCCGCGCTTGAGTCGGGCTGGGGCAAGCGCGAAATCAAGAACGCCGACGGCACCTCCAGCCACAACCTGTTCGGCATCAAGGCGGGGGCTAGCTGGACCGGCAAGACGACCACCGCCGTGACCACCGAATACGTGAACGGCACGCCGGTCACCCGGCGCGAAAAATTCCGCGCCTACGACAGCTACGCCGACAGTTTCAAGGATTACGCCAAGGTCATCGCGAACAATCCGCGTTACGAAAAGGTCATGGCATCGGGCGGCGACGCCGCGACGTTTGCCCAGGGCTTGCAGAAAGCCGGCTACGCGACCGACCCGCATTACGCGACCAAACTGACGCGCATTATCAAAAATTCACTGGCGTAAAGAATGACCTCAAGCCTATAAACCGTCATCCCCGCCTTCGCGGGGATGACGGTGGCGTGGTTCATTTGTCAAGTCAAGCTTTCACGATTGCTGCCGTTAATGAATGGTGAAGCACATAAAAGGATTACCCCATGGCTGGAAATCTCCTCAACATCGGCAAGACAGGTTTGTTCGCCGCACAGGCGGCGCTGTCGACGACCGGTCACAACATCAGTAACGCCAGTGTTGCCGGATACAGCCGCCAGACCGTGGTGCAGGCGAGCATGGGCGGGCAGCAAAGCGGCAGCGGCTTCATCGGCAATGGGACGACCGTGGCCGACATCATGCGTTACAGCGATTCCTTCCTGAACGGGCAGGTTACCAGCGCGCAGACCACGAAAAGCTCGCTCGACAACTATTACACCCAAATCAGCCAGATCGACAATTTGCTGGCCGATACCACGTCCGGCCTGTCGCCGGCCTTGCAGGATTTCTTTGCAAGCGTTCAGAGCATCAGTGCCACCACCGGGTCGGACTCGGCGCGCCAGGCGATGCTGTCGTCGGCATCGACGTTGACCACGCGCCTGAACGATATCGATGGCCGGCTCGACGAACTGCAATCGGGCGTGAACAGCCAGATCACTTCGACCGTCACTGAAATAAACACCTACGCCAGCCAGATTGCCAAGCTGAACGACCAGATCGCGACCTACTCCGGCGGTTCCGGACGCCAGCCGAACGATTTGCTCGATGCGCGCGACCAGCTGGTGCTCGAGCTGAACAAGCAAATCCAGACCACCGTGAGCAAGGGTAACAACAACAGCCTGACGGTGTCGATCGGCAACGGCCAGCCGCTGGTGGTGGGCAAGCAGTCCTTCGAGCTGGCCGCCTCGACGTCCGATACCGACCAGACCCGGGTCGAAGTCGGCGTCATCACCGGCGGCAAGGTCGTCAACCTGGCCGAGGATTCGCTGAAAGGCGGCGCGCTGGGCGGCCTGATGGCGTTTCGCAGCGAGACGCTCGACAAGACGCAGAACGCCATTGGCCGCATCGCCATCAGCCTGGCCTCTACCTTCAATGCCCAGCAAAACCTGGGTATCGATTCGACCGGCGCCCAAGGCAAGGATTTTTTTGTCGCACCCGAAGCGTATGTGGGTGGCAGCATCAAGAACGATGTCAACAGCACCACTGCCGTCAAGGCCGTGGTGGCCGATGCCAGCGCGCTGACGCAAAGCGACTACAAGCTCGCCTATGACGGCGCCAATTTTACCGTCACGCGCCTGTCCGATAACGCCAAAACGGTCATTAATCCTTATCCGCAGGCCAACGCGCAGCGCATCGACGGCCTCGATTTCACGGTGACCGGCAGCGCCGCTGCGGGCGATAATTTTTCGATCAAGCCGACCGTCAACGGCGCGGCAAATATTGCCGTGAAGCTGACCGACGTCAGCCAGATCGCCGCCGCCGCGCCCATCGCCACCAGCCTGCCGCTGACCAATACCGGCACCGGCAAGATCAGTGCCGGCAGCGTCGACATCGGCTATCTGAAGCCCGGCAATGCCATCACGACTCCGGTGACGCTGACGTACGACAAAACCAGCGGCAACCTGTCCGGTTTTCCCGCGGCCGCGCCGGTAACCGTCACCAATTCGGCCGGCGCCAAAACCGTGTATCCAGCGGGCGCCACGAATATTCCTTTCACTGCCGGTTCGAGTTACAACGTCAGTGGCATGAACGTCACCCTCTCCGGCGTGCCGGGCGACCAGGACAAGTTCACGATCAGCAAGAACACCGATGCGTCGGGCGACACCAGGAATGCCGCCTTGCTGGCCGGTTTGCAGACCAAGAACATCCTCAATAACGGCACCGCCACGTTCCAGTCGGGCTATGCCCAGCTGGTCAGCTTCGTCGGCAACAAGACGCGCGAAGTGAAAGTCAATGCCGATGCCGGCGCCACCTTGCTGGCGCAGGTCACCGCCTCGCAGCAGGACGTGTCCGGCGTGAACCTCGACGAAGAGGCGGCCAATTTGCTCAAATACCAGCAGGCTTACCAGGCGGCCGGCAAAGTCATGCAAATCGCCGGCACCCTGTTCGACACACTTCTGTCGCTCGGCAATTAATCCAGGAAGCTGATCATGCGTATCGCCACCAGTACCATCTTCGACGCCGGTGTCCGCCAGCTCGGCACGCTGCAAACCGGCATGGCCAAGCTGCAGATGCAGATGTCCACCAACAAGCGCGTGGTCACGCCGTCGGACGACCCGATTGCCGCGTCGCGCGCGCTGGAAGTGACCCAGTCGCAGTCGCTCAACACGCAGCTGGCCACGAACCGCTCGAATGCGCGCAGTTCCTTGTCGCAGGAAGAAGTCGTGCTCAACAGCGTTACCGCGCTGCTGACGGATGTGCAGGACCTGGTAGTCAGCTCCGGCAACGCGACCTTCACCGACAGCGACCGCGCATCGAAGGCGACCGAACTGGAAGGGCGACTGGCCGATTTGCTCGGTCTTGCCAACTCGACCGACGGGAATGGCGGCTATATGTTTTCCGGCTACAAGTCGGCCACGCAGCCGTTCAACCAGACCGCCACCGGCGCCGATTACGCCGGCGACCAGGGCCAGCGCCAGGTGCAGATCGGCTCGACCCGCTCGGTGCCGATCAGCGATTCGGGCACCGGCGTGTTCGAGAACAACCCCACCGGCAACGGCACTTACCAGACCAGCGCCGCGACCACCAACAAGGGCGCCGGCATCATTTCGTCGGGCACCGTTGTGGATGTCACCAAGCTGACCGGCCACAACTACGCACTCGACTTCACGGTAACCGGCAGCCCGGCCGTGACGACCTACAACATCACCGATAACTCGACCACCCCGCCGAGCGCCGTGCAGACCGCCCAGCCCTACAAATCGGGCCAGAGCATCACCTTTGACGGCATGTCGATGGACATCAAGGGCGAGCCGGCCAACGGCGACAGCTTTACCACGGCGCCGAGCCAGAAGCAGTCGGTGTTCACCACCATCACCAGCCTGATCGAGACCCTGCGCGGCGGCGCCCTCGGTTCGACCGGCAAGGCGGCGTTGACGAACGGGCTGAACCAGGCCAGCAACAACATCAAATCGGCGCTCGACACCGTGCTGACGGCGCGCTCCGCGATTGGCTCGCGCTTGCAGGAGCTCGACAGCCTGGACAGTACCGGCAGCGACCTGAACATCCAGTACGCGTCGACCCTGTCCGACCTGACCGACCTCGACCTGGTGGCGGCGTATTCGTCGTTTTCGCAGCAGCAGGTCACGCTGACGGCGGCGCAGAAATCGTTCACGACGATGTCGGGGCTGTCGCTGTTCAATTACATCAGCGGGTAAGCATAGCGGCGCGCATTTGAAGCGGGCCATGCGTGGACCAGACGTACACCTAAGTTGAGAGGCGGCTTTCGACCCATTCCGTACGTTCGTCTCGCCGCGATTGATGCGACTTCATGGTCCGGGTTGACAAGACTACCGACAGAACGTCAACCGAATGCCTCATCTCGCAGAAGCGCGTACAGGTTCATATCGACATGTTGACCCCGCACGAAATTGGCTCCCCGTGACACGCCTTCCTTTACAAACCCGCATTTAATCGCGACATTCTCAGACGCCTGATTACGCGTGTCCATGCGAATTTCGAGCCGGTTCACCAGAGTAGAACTGAACAGATGACGCACCAAGAGACGGACAGCCTCTGTCCCAATGCCCTGGCCACGGTATTCGTTTGACAGCGTGTAGCCGATCTCACGGGCATTGAAATACGGTACGGCTCTAGAGTGCCAGATTGTTCCAATCACAGAATTGCTCTGCTGTTCCACAATTAGAAGACGCACCAGACTATCGTTTGCCATACCATCAGCCTGAATTTTCTTTTCAAGCTCGACCGGCGACTGTATTGCGCTCGGAAGATATTCGCCACGCACGTCGGGATCGTTTAGCAGAGGAATAAGTGCTGATAGATCACTGGACACAATATGACGGATAACAAAATTGCTGCCTTTAATCATGGTACTTAGTTCCTGTCAGGAGTTGGAAGGAGCAGCTTGGTGTGAGCCTTGGAGGTATCGCTGCGGCGACTGGCCGTTTTTGGCCGAACCCGGCCGTTCGGCCCAGCATAGCAGTTTGTTAACACGAAAATCCAGCGGTTGCCGCGACAAGGCGGAAACGACACAACGCCGTCATCCGCAGTCCACAATTTTTGGTCGGACAACCACAACTTTATCGAGCGTTTGACCTGCTGCGTTTCCCACCGCTGGCAGTGCTTGCACTGCGTCGCGGCGCGGGCCTTGCATCGCATCCGTTTCTGTTCGCTATAAATTCACAATAATTTCCCGGCGAGTATCCTGGAGGCCACGCAGCCGCTTGTTGCACGAACTTCGCTGAAGCGCCATTACCTTAGGTTGGTGTGAGGCCGGTTTACTTCTGCGGCTTGAACGCGTGGCTGTTGTCGAATCCAAACTGATCTTCGTCATACATCCGGTTCATCTTGCGTACCAGGTGCATTTGCAGAACGGGCGGCAGCTTGAAGTAGGGCGCGCTCGCAGTTGTCGAGCGTTGCAAGTCGAGGTTGCCCGTAATTGCCCTGATAGCGGCCTTGGCATGACGATGAAAAACGATCATCTTCAGCCCGCCTTCATAAGGGTCGCTCAGCATTTTTCCACTGTCTTTCGCGTAGAAGCGGTAGACCAGGACCGGATCGACCAGGCCATCGCCGTCGATATCGCTCAACTCTGTCAGCTTGGGCCACCATTGCATACCGGCCATTCCCTCAGGTGCGCCATCGCTGACCGTGCCCCTGGCCATCAGGGTCGGCCCAGCGTTTATCTTGAACAAGTACGCGCCGATTTTGCTCGACAAGGCTTCGCCATCGTAGCTCCGGTCACGGCTTTCGGTCAGGTACACCACGTAGTCGCCGCTACTGTCGCGATAGCAGAAATGGTCAAACACTGGCAAGGCCACCTTGGCAGCCTTGAGGGTATCTCGATGCACGAGAAAGTCATCGCTGACGCACGGCGAACCGGGCACGGCATGAGCAGTCGAGGACGATAATGTGAGGAGGGCAAACAGGGCTGTGGCGAGAATATGCATGGTAAAAGTACGTAGCAGGTGAAGGCAGAACGATGGCATGCTGCTACTGCTTTCAGATGGCTCTGGACAAATGACCATTTTTGGCCGAATTCGGTCGTTCGTGAGGACTCAGTCTACCGCATGGATTGCTGGGGAAAATCTTTTTTGGCACCGGTAATACTGAGCGAAGGACCGCATTCGACCCAGGCTGTGTAAAAACGCAAAAACTAGAAAATTTCATGGGTAGGATTACCATTCCCGACCCGGAGAAAATCGCGTAGCGGTCGTCCTGAGCGGTCGATTTTTCTGCCCTTGGATTTTCTTCACGTTTTCACACAGGCTGGGTCGAATCCGCTCGGTCGAGCACAGCAGATTGCCAGGTCAGAAATCCACCCGCCGGCGCTACAGACCGGAAACGACCCAAAGCAATGGGATGGACTCCTCCTCACCCGAGGCCACGTTGGTGGCAAACTGGAGTTCCACAAATCCGTTT
>NZ_JAQQPS010000019.1:0-134993 GCF_036688685.1 Massilia sp. S19_KUP03_FR1
TCAAGCGCTCAAGGAGTGGCAGCATAAGAAACCAGAGTTATTCGTCAAACGCGTTTATGACCAGGCGAGACTTGACAACTAACTTGTTCCAGCTGCGGTCACACGTAGCGCATTCCATAAATTTCCTATCTTTTTTTGTGAGTTAAAGAAAAAACTAACTTCAAAACATCAAAAATATGTCGCGTCCAGAGGGGGGATGTCCGGCACGCGCGCTCACAGCGTGGTATCGAAATGGAACTGGCAGAGCTGGCCTCGCAACTGGGCCAGCGCGGCAATGGCGACCCGCGCCGACGTCGAATTGGCCGCATCTGGCATGACCGTCACGCGCACATGGATCAGGCGCGGTTCGTAGATGGCGATCGCGCGCGTCAACACCAGTTCCCAGCGCTGCAGATCGGCGGCCAATTGCGCTGACAAGGCCAGCGTATCGGGCAAGCCGTAATCGCGCGGCGTGGGCGCGCCGTCCAGATACGCGCTCACGGTCATCCCATTGCGCGCGTTGAACAGGCGCGTGAGGTCGAGCCGCAGCGAGAGCTGAAGCGCTTCCAGGGCGGTCAGGCGGATGCCCGGCACCTCGACAAAGCGGTCGAACAGGGGAAGTGACGAGTGGGTAAGATGCATGCGCGGAGCCGTTTGATTGGGTTGGCGCCCTGTAATGATGGCGGTCGGGAGGATGGTAGAACCCGGGAACGGCGTAACACAAGTAACAAGTGAAGTAACAGCGGCAGTAACAGCGACGGCCACCGCGCTATCGGACGCGGTGGCGCGCGGGCCCGCCGGACGCTCTACTGGACTGGATACGCCTGCGCGATTTTGCTGCCCTGCTTGTAATGTGTGCCGGGCTGCGCGGTAAAACTGACGTTACTGGCGGCCTCGAACAGCACAATGATGTCGGAACCGCCGAACTGGAAATATGAAATTTCTTCCCCTTTGCGGAGGGTGACGCCCACTTCCGCGGTGAGGATGACCGACGACACCTGGCACATACCGATTGGTAAGATCGCAACCAGGCCAATCGGCGTCTGCATCACGACCAGACCCCGCGCCTGGCTAAATTGATAACCGGCGTTGTCTGGCGCGTCGAAGGTGCGCACCGGCTGCAAATGGTGTGCGCCGTCAGCGGCACCCGGGACCGGCACCGCCTCTACCTCGAGATACACCTGCCCGGGAATGACTCTGGCCTCGAGCACCCGGCCGCCGACCGGCGCGTGCTGCCGATGGTAGTCGTTCGGTCCGAGGAAGGCATGCATGAATTGTCCGCCCTTGAAACGGTCCTTGTACGGACTGCCTTCGAGTAATTCCTCAACCGACCAATGCAAGCCTTTCACGGTGATCTTTGAATTGCTGCGATTTTCCCACTGGCCGGCAAAGGTCGCATCGGCCGGCGACACGATCACGGACGGATCCATGATGGCTGCCACCGGACGATAGCCGGGCTTGTAGTTGCGGGCGAAAAATTGATTAAAACTTTTCCAGCCGCCGTGAGGTTCAATGTAGTCGTCCAGGTTGTACGTCGGCGAATCACGGAACGATTGCAGCGATGCTGGCGTCAGCGATTCCGGCTGATCGAGAAATTCACCCATCGCCTTCGCGTACATCACGAGCCATGCCGACAACGGCGTCAGTGGCGGCGACTGGTCTTCAGGGACGACCCTGTTTTGCAAGGTCAGCAGCGGTTCCTGGTCAAGAATAAAATAGAACTTGCAGAGCCGGACATACACTTCGCGGCCAGGGGCGTTCTCACACGGGACCCACCGTAAAAACGCATCGATCCAGTCGAGATAGTCGGCCAAGTCCTTGATATCAGCGATCTGGGGAATGTGCTTGCTGTGTGCAGCATCGATTGCGCGCTGAAATCGAGGCGCCCATGAATTTTCGCCAATCAGTTCCACCAGAGCTGCTACAACCGGATGGTAGGGTTTGTCATGCATGATCATCTCCTGAATGGATAAGAGTGTCTTGAAGTCAGTTTTTTACTTTCGACATGCTGCCAAGGCGCTGCCCCTGCAACACAGAAATACTGTCAAGGACGCCTGGCTGAAACAGCAGGATGTTAAGCGATCCGCCGTAAGAGAAATAACCCAGTTCATCGCCTTTGTTCACCTTGATCGGCGTTCCACCGGGACGAACATAGGTATGACTGGTGACCGAAGGATGAATCGCACTGATTGTATTGAGCCCGACCGGTATCACTGCCACATAGCCGTAGCCCGCCGTTTCGATAATAAAATAGGCGCGATGAAAGTCTTCAAAAATACTGAAATCGGTATCGCTTGCGCCGATATTGCCTTCGCCAAACCAGTGCTCGCCATCCATGATGCCGTTGTAGATACCTGGCACTTCCATGCCTTCCACGATGTTGCCTGCGACCGGCGCATGATAATGGTGATAGCTGGTAGGCATCAATACGCAGGAAATGGCGGTACCACCGACAAAATACTTCGCAAAGCTGGAATTGTTCAGTAACTGGTTCACGTTCATTTCGCGCGTTTTGACTGGCAGCGAGGTTTTCAGTGTCAGGTTCGACTCGATGAAGTTAATTTCGGTATCACCTGACGCGACCAGGATCGAATCGTCATCAGGGTCGGAAACCGGGCGCGGATGGTGCGTTGCGCTGATGTGCAGACAGCGGGTAAAGAATTCGTTAAACGTCTTGAAGCCACCGGGCGGGATGATGAAATCCTCATGGGGAAAAGTGGTCATCCATTCGCGCAGATAGTCCGGATTGATGGAAGCTGGTGAATCCATGAAGCGTCCGCGCTCCTTGATAAATTTCACAGTCCAGTTGAAGATTTCTTTCGAATATTCCTCGGCGGGTGCGGTTTTGCTTTGCAATTTATTCATGAAATAAAAAGCTTGTGGATTGTTGACATAGAAGAAGGTCAACGGAACGATAAAGCCCAGGCCGCTTTGTGGTTGCGGCAAAAACGTAAACCATTTATCGAAATAATTCACAAAATCGTCGACTGTGGTACCACTCCATGGATTTTCCTCCTGGATTCCCAACTCCATGATAAATGGATCCAGATTGGCGATGGCGGTGTTGTACGCCGCTTCCACCACAGGATTTGCGACAATTACCCGCAGCTCGTCCATGATTTTTTTCATTGCAGGCGTATGCGCCGGATATATTTCATCCGGAAACAACGCAGTCAATGAACTTTCGGATGTGGCCTGGTTATTTTTCGGTTCCATTTGATACGACCTCCCAAAATTTGACCTGCATGAGAAGATGGTAGAGAGACATACCGCACAACATTCCGCAGAGGAGTCCATCCGCACTCATCTGTCCCTGCACGCGGATGCCAAGCGCTTCAACGCCGCTCATCGCTACCCCCATGCAGAAAAACATGAATAAACTATTGACCAGCCGCGGCAATACCTGTCTCTTTAACGTTCGCCGGATCGTGTTCCAGCACCCGGCGCCCTTCATCGATTCCGGTGCGGCTTGATACGACAGGAAAATCCAGAACAACATTGCGACAGTGGTGAGCGGGAACCATTGCCAATGAAATTCGATGTGGCGCCCTATGCCGGTGAAAAAACCGCCGTCTCCGGACGAACGGCACTGGGCCAATAAAAGGACCGGCGCGCGATGCCAGAAATCGCCCAAGCTGGACATGCTGATCAAGGCGCTGCAGCCAAGCAGGGACCCGATTGCATGTCGATGCTGCCCCAGATGAAACAGCAACCAGGATGTCAGCACCAGGCATGCACCGCTGAGTGCGCCCCACAGCCACAGGGTCGCCACCCGGTGCGGCATCAGCGGCAGCAAGGTGGCCAGCCACGCAAGGCAAAACAGCAGGACCAGATCAAACCCGCGCCGAGTTGTGCGTGGATCGATCAATGCGCGCACCGTTCGTCCACGCCAGCTCGCTGCCAGACGCCAGACATGCCCTGCGCCGTGTGCCATTTATTTCACGCTGACCTTGAGCGCCTTCCTCAACGGTGCAGCAGTCGACGCCAGCGCAAAGCGGTTCACGCCGGGGTCTGGCCGGTGGCCGATAATTTCAGCACTGAAGATCGTGCCTGGCGCCGACACCTCGCTCTGCGCAAAATGATTCAGACTAAAATGCGCCTTGACATTCAAATGCGTCTGACAATTGGCGCAGCCTTGAATCGCATTTCTGCTCAAAACCGACTGCACACCGACCAGAATTTTTTGCCCGTTCACCGTCGCATAGCCGGCGATCACGAATGAGCCGCTGATGGCCGCTTTATTTGCCCCGCTTACCGTCAACACCTGGCCACTGTCGCCATTCGAACCATCCAGCATTTCCTGTGCCGGGGCCCCCGCTACCTCGGACCAGTCAGCCCGATCGAGCGAACCAATCGTATAGGTGTAGTTCAGTTGCTTTTCAATATTCACCACGTCATTGCTGACGACCACCTTGCCAGTCGCATCCATAAACGGCATCAACGGTGATTCCATCGACAGCCAGACGTTACCGGAAACGCCAGGTGTCGGACCCTGGCTGTCCACCGAGTTGGTACCCGGATATTGCGGGATGATGTCGAGCGCATCGAGGTTGCCGGTCTTCTTTTGCCAGACCCAGAAAATACGATCGACGTTGGCGTGGTGAAAGTAGAAAATGGGATCGAACGACGCCGTATCATTTTCACCCATGTCGCCATTGGCGCCGACAATCGGTGACAAGTCGACATTTTGCGCGCTGACGGTCGTAATATCGACACCGCCCAACGCCACATGGATGTCGTTGTGTGGCTGTTCCAGCGGCACCACCGGGACCGCGCCGGCCACATTGCAATCATTGTAATTCTGGGCAGAAGTCGTATTCGAGAATACGGTATAGTTTGGCGCATTCAGGCAGCTGTGAAACATGCTGTTGATTCCCACCGTGATCGATGGGGATGGATTGACGTTATCCGGTTGAATAACGACAGGAAGATTGAGCCAGTTAACCACGTTCTGGTTCAGCACAGCAGTTGCCTCGGACTGGTTCCACTGGGCGTTGTGGACCAAGGTCGCCTCCCGGTCTGCACTCGTTCCTACCAGGCCAGAATAGGGATAACGAACTGTCGAGTAACCGGCATTCTTGGAATACAGGCCTCCGGCGCCCCCTTCCTGATCGGTCGATACGTTATCCGTGATATTGACTTGAAATGTGTATGCACGCAGTGGATTGGGAATTTGCTTGCCATTGCTGTAAGTGAAAACCTCATCTGTCAGGCACGAGGGGATGCCATGGGTTAATGTGTATTCATCGGTTTCGTCCCAATAGGGCAACATTACATCTTCGCATCCAGGAATACTTTGCAGCGCGGCTTCCACCTTCATCAGATACATTCGGTGCCACGTAGGAAATAGAACATTCCCATGGTTGCACCAGCCCCCCCACCATGCGCTGCTGCCGTATCCCGCTCCCCGGAAAGGCTCACCATGGTAACCAGCCAGCACAAAGAATGAGGTCGGATCGGATGCCGCAATCGCCTGGATGCCAGCCCATGCCGTCATCAAATCTTCCAGCGTTTTGGTATCAGTCTTGTTCTCGAAACTGGTTTGGATTTCAAGAATGGAACGACGCGTGCGGATCGGTACTTGTGCCATAGCTTGCCTCATGGTGGTGTGGACGCCGGGTTGGCGAAAGCGCGGTTGCGTCGTTGATGCTAGGCGTGCGCTTGCCCGTATCACAAGTAACAGCAAGGTATCGAGCGTGCCGAAAGGCGGCGACGCACGACTGGTGCAGTCCGTGGGTGGACTAAATATGCCTCGATTGAAACAGGTCAGCGATGTTACTGTGTCACTTTCTATCAGACACAGCGCACCATGCCCGTTCGTTCAACGTCCGTTTTGCCGGACCGCCGCATGCACCCCGCCGCATGAATACGCCTTTCCAGTTCGGCGAATGGCAAGTCGATCCGCTTGCCAATGCGATCGAATCGACGGCTGAAAAACGCCAGATGGAGCCACGCACGATGGCGGTGCTGGTGGCCCTGTGCGAGGCGCGCGGCGCCTTGCTCAGCTCCGACGAATTGCTGACGCAGTGCTGGGGCAGCACGCTGTCCGGCGACAGCCCCCTGCACAAGAACATCGCCCAGCTGCGCCGCCTGCTGGGCGACAGCGCCAGTTCTCCGCGCTACATCGAAACGGTGCGCATGCGCGGCTACCGCACGGTTGCGCCACTCGACTTCAGCACTGGCGCGAACGGTGAGCGCAAGCCATGGCATGCGGGCTCGCCCTTTCGCGGCCTGCTGGCCTACGACGCCGGCCACGCCGACGTGTTCTTCGGACGCGACGAAGCCACGCGCCAGTTGGTGGACGCGGCCAATGCGCAGGTGGCCAGCGGCCTGGCGCTGCTGCTGGTGCTCGGCCCCAGCGGCTCCGGCAAAACCTCGGTGGTGCAGGCCGGCCTGCTGCCGGCGCTGGCACACGCGCCGGCTTCACTGCCGCTGTCACAGCCGCTTTCACAGCCGCTGCGCCTGGCCGCCAGCACCACCTTCGATCTGTTCGACCAGGGTGAGCAGACTTTATTTACCGCGCTGGCCGGCGCCCTGCTCGACCTGCAATGGGAAGACCAGTGGGCGTTCAGCGGCGCGAATGCCGTAGCACTGGGTGCGCGCCTGGATACCGATCCGGTGGGCGTGGCCGCGCAACTGGCCGCCTCCCTCGCGCAGCCGGGTGCGCGCTTCGGCATCTTCATCGACCGTTTCGAAGCACTGTTCCACGCCAGAGTCGACGGGGCGGCGCGCACGGCCTTCCTGCACACACTCGAGATTCTGGCGCGCAGCAGCGCCGTGTTGCTGGTGATCGCCTGCCGCAACGATTTTTATCCCAGCATCGCGCAGTTCCCGCTGCTGATCGAAGCGAAGCGCCACGGCGGCCATATCGATCTCGACCCGCCCGGCTTCGCCGACATCGCCCAGATGATCCGGCGCCCGGCCGCCGCCGCGCGGCTCAGTTTCGAGTCAGACCCAGCCACCGGCGCCAGCCTCGACGACATACTGTGCGCCAGCGCCGCCGGTCGCCCCGATGCGCTCCCGCTGCTGGCCTACTGCCTTCAGGAGCTATACCGGCTGCGCACCGCCGAGGACGTGCTCGGTTTCGACGCGTTCCACCAGTTGGGCGACCTGGAAGGCGCCATTGGCCAGCGCGCCGAGCAGGTCGTGCTGGCGCTCACCGAGCCGCAGCGCGCCGCGCTCGGCCACATCATGTCGCTGGTGATCATCCTGTCCAACGATGGCGTGAGCGTCAGCAGCCAGCGCGTGCCATGGCCGGCACTGCAAAACGATGACGCGCGCCAGGCCGTGACCAAACTGATCGATGCGCGCCTGTTCGTCAGCGACCTGGCCGGCGGCGCACCCGTGTTCGGCATCGCCCACGACGCCATTTTGCGGCGCTGGCCGCGCATGACTGGCTGGATCGCCGCCCATCGCAGCGCCCTCGGGGCGCGCAGCCGCCTGGCCCAGCACGCGACGCGCTGGTGCGCCGAAGGACGCCGTGCCGACTTGCTGCTCCCGGGCGGCAAACTGCTGGACGAAGCGCTGGCCTTGCAGCAGGCCGGCGCGTGGTCGCTGACAGCGGACGAAGATGCATTGATCGTGGCGTCGCAGCGGCGCGTGCGCCAGCGCGCGCGCGCGCGCATGGCGGCACTGGCGCTGATGATCGTGCTGGCCGTGCTGGCGGTCGTGCTGGGCATCAGCGCCCAGCTGGCAAACCGCGCCGAACAGCTGCGCCGCAGCGAGGCCGAGGGCCTGATGGACTTCATGCTGGGCGACTTCGCCGACAAGCTGCGCCCCCTGGGCCGGCTCGATTTGCTCGAGAGCGTCAGCGGCAAGGCGCTGCAATACCTGAGCGGCTCGGACGGGGCCGACCTCAGCCCGGCTGCGCTGACGCTGCGGGCCAAAGGCTTGCAGACCATCAGTGAGGTAAGCCGCGCACAGGGCAACCCGGCCGAGGCGCTGGACGCGCTGCGCCAGGCGCATGGTATTTTGATGCGCCAGTTGCAGCGTGCCCCAACCGATCTGCAGGTGCTGAAAAACCTCGGTGCGAATGCCTACTGGGTGGCGCAGATTTACCAGGACCAGAGCAACTGGGCAGCCGCCGAAGTGGCGGCACGCGACTACCTGCGCTACGCGGACCGCCTGCACCAGCTCGAACCAGACAACCCGGAATGGTGGATCGAGCAATCGTATGCGCATAACAACCTCGGCGCACTCGCCCAGGCGCATGAGCAACCAGCCCGGGCCGCGCCGTTTTTTGCGACGTCGATCGCGCTCAAGCAGCGCGCACTTGCGCTTACGCCGGCAGCGTCCTGGTCATCGGTTGCGGCTGCACTGGCCGACAGTTATTCATGGCTGGCATCGGCGCGGGAAGCGCTGGGCGAACTGGCTGCGGCCGAACAGCTGTATGCGCAGGAACTGGCGTTGGTGATGGCGTTGCGGGAACGCTTTCCGACCGAGTCGCTGTGGATCTACCGCGAAGTGAATGCCTTGCAGCATCGCGCCAGTAGTGGCGTGGCCCTTGGCCTCGATACGCGCGCCGTGCAGGACTACGATACCGCGCAGCGCCTGTTCGCGCCGCTGGTGGAACAGGATCCGAAAAACCAGGTCTGGCAAGTGGAGTTGGCCGGCCTCGAGCAAGACCGGCTGCGGATCATCGCGCGTACCGTTGATGCCGACTCGGTATTGGCGCCACTGGCAAGGGTGCATGCCAGGTTTCAGACCTTGCTGGCGCTCGACCCGAAGAACGTCGAATGGGCCCAGCGCGAGGCAGCAGCGCACCTGCGCATGGCATCGGTCATGCCGGCCGGAAGCGCGGCGAATCAACAAAGCAGCCAGGCGCTTGCCAAATTGCAGGTCATGCTTGCGAATAACCCGTCTGCCATGGGTGTACGGCTGGCCCTGATAGACGGGCTGATCGTGAGGGCAAGAATACAACAGTCGCGCAATGATCCCTCTTTCGTGTTGAGTTGCAGACAGGCACATGGCATTATTGGTAATCACTATCAAAATACCAATAACTACAAAATCCTGAATTTGTGGGTCCAGATCAATGCGTGTCTGGGCCAAGCAAAAGCGGCCCAGGCCGCCATTACACGCCTCGATGAAATTGGCTATCGCGATACGCTGTACCTGAAGTTAATCGCGAAACCAGTGTTCGGGGTAGCCGATCCTCGCCAACCAAAGTAAGGAAGCCAATGTCACAACCTGTCCCGTTACGCACCATTACCGTTTCGCTGAATGGAAATGGCACCGATGCAGTTGACTATTACACCTTTTGGTCGCCGTATTCCGGCACGAGCTTTACCAACAGTCCTGCCTGCGACATCACTGCTGATGCACCGGTTAATACACTGTTCGTGCTCGATTATTTCACGTCCCTGAACGGTTGGACCGTCACCGGCATTTCGCCCATGCCCGAATGGCCGTGCCTCGAATCGGTATTAGGCCCGCTGGGCTCATCGATCATGACGATTGATCCGCACACCACGATGCAGACTTACCGTTACTATATTAATTACACAAATTCGATCACGGGTGCCCAAATTTCGTGCGATCCACAACAGGTCAATGTTCCGAAACTGCAACCGCACTGATTGCATCATTCTGTAATCAAGGATTTCAGCGCTGCTTGCTTCACACTGCGGCGAGATAGTGCTGAAATTTGACGCAAATGGCGCTCGCCAGTTTTTCCTGGAGCGCCATGTCCATCTCTCCATTGCAATCGACCTGCGCCAGCCACGCGATATCGCCGTCGCGGGTATCGACCAGGCGCATCGACAGGCGCACATGTTGCCGTTCGACGCGGATGCTGCCCTCGAGGCGGTGGCGCGTCGGCGCATTGCCTGACTGCCAACCCGGTGCCTGCTGCGGCAACTGCACCAGGGCGCCGAATGCGTCGAACAGTTTGTAACCGAGTTCTTCATCGACGCCGGCGACGAAAGCCTGGGTGCCGTGGGCACCGGTGAGGTTACGCAGGGGCGTCAGTTGCAACGGACGTTGCCGATCAGAAACCGCCGCAGCGGGCGTGCACGCCGGCACATAGCTTCCCGGCGGGATCGTCAGGCGCGGGCCGGGCCGGGTTTGCGCAGCATTGTACTCGCGCAGCCGCGCGCGCAAGCGTCCCATCTGTACCCGCACGATCGGGTCGAGCGCCGTGTCGTAATCGCGCGCATCGCGCCGGAATACTGCCACGCCGATGGCGTGTTCGGTGATCTCGTATTCCTTGCCTGCAAGTTTTTTGCCGACCAAAAAAGCCAACAAGTTGCAGGAACGGGGCGCGCGGGCAAACAGCGCGCTCTGCAATACCTGTGCGAGTACATGCCGCAGCGCCCCGTCATCGGCCAACCATTCGACCCGAGCATTCATGGTGCGTCTCCCTCCAGTGTGTGTGCCATGCACTTGATACGTGCTGGAGACACAATAGGGAATCCGCCACTTTATGACCTTACGATCGTCTTACGGCCATGTGAAACACGAAAAGCTTCTCGATGGCGGCTACGCACATGGGTGTTGCTGTGTAGCACGATCGTCAGCACCCAATTTCCGCTTACGGCCTTAACCCGACCTTTGGACACGCCGACATTGTGCCTGCCCATACGGATCGCCATTTGCAGCTAGCGTGGCGCGCCCACTTGATGCGAGTACATCGGTTTCAAATGCGAGCCGCACGCTGTTCTTTCAATCCCGCCTAACGAGCGTTTCGTCACATATCTTAACTCGTACGGTCTATCGTCCTTCAGAATCTACCGCATTCAGGAGTTCATTTAATGGAATCGGAGAAACAAGTATGGATCATCGTTTGAAAGTTTTTATTGCCGCGCTTTGTATCGTGTCCACGGAGGCCCATGCCCACCCGATAGCCTGGGATGCCCCACAAAAACCGTTTGCTTTGTACGGAAATACCTATTATGTCGGTACCGCCGGCGTCAGCGCTGTTTTGATTACCTCACCGCAAGGACATATCCTGATCGATGGGACTGGCTCGAAAGGCGCCGAGATCGTCGCGGACAATATCCGTTTACTCGGCTTTAAGCTGAGTGATGTCAAATATATTCTCAATTCGCATGCACATTCCGATCACGCGGGCGGTATCGCCGCGTTACAAAAACTGACGAATGCGCCGGTGCTAGCCGGTCACGCAAATCTGGCAACATTGGCCAGTGGCAAAGCCAGCAGGGACGATCCTCAGTACGGAGAGTTGCCTGACTTCGAACCCGTGATCAGGTTGCGCGGGATTCGCAACGGCGAGGTAGTGACAGTGGGGCCGCTTACCCTAACGGCTCATGCCACACCCGGCCATACGCCAGGCGGTACAAGCTGGACCTGGAAATCCTGCGCCCATGGCAAATGCGAGAACATGGTATTCGGTGACAGCGTCACCCCGAACGCGGCCACGAACTATCGTTACACTGACCACCCTGACACCGTCGCCAGTCTTCGACAAGGCTTCGCCACTTTCGAAGCGATGCCGTGCGATATCCTGGTAACCGCGCACCCAGAGGCAAACGATTTATTTGGTCGTCTGCAGCAGCAGGCTCGGTACGAGAGTTCGGCATTCATCGATCCCAATGCGTGCCGTGATCTGGTTACCTATTATCGTGCGCGCCTGGATAAGCGGCTGGCAACAGAAAAGCGGTAGCACGATGTATATGGTCCAAGCTGTGCGTGCTCGCCTTGGCACTGACGCCACCTTTGGACCAGGCGATGCGGCAGCGTGCTACCCGAGAGATGAAGTACACGCCGGCGACCTTGCCAGCCGACTTGCTCAATACCGGATAGCTCGATACGATGCCATGCGCTTTGTTGCCCAGGTCGGATGGCTACTTTGGGTCGATTGCGACCGGTCGCGCGAGCAAGCCAACTTTTCGTTTTGGCAACATGTTATGCTGGTGCGAACGGCCGGATTCGGCGCAGGCTGTGTAAAAACGCAATCCGGTTTCCAAAATGCGGTCCTCGGGCCGACAACCTATATTTGAGGCGCTAAAACGTGTTGTAATGCGCCATATCTGTTGGCGCCGACGCCGAATTGACCCACTGCGCCGAATTTGCATGACCCAGGAATACCGATGGTAAGCCGCACCGACCCTGTTGTTGCAAGGATTCGCTTGGGTCACTTGAACTCGGCCGGTTGGGTCAACTTAGCGTCGGCGCCAACAAGCTGGCATACATCTCCTTGGACAGGTCACTGCAGCCCGCGCGTATGGCCCTGACGGGGCGGTCTGTCTTGCCGGCTCAATGCCGCGTGGTTTCCTCCGGCCGCAGCGTGAGCACCCGCACGCCCGTGCGCGTGACCGCCACCGTGTGCTCGAACTGCGCCGAAAGTTTGCCATCGACCGTCACCACGGTCCAGCCATCCTGCTCGGTACGCACGGCGTCCAGCCCCTGGTTGAGCATCGGCTCGATGGTAAACACCATGCCTTCGCGCAAGACCAATCCGGTTTTTGGCTTACCCCAATGCAGCACCTGTGGCGGTTCGTGCATTTCACGGCCGATGCCATGGCCGCAATACTCCTTGACCACGGCGTAGCCATTCCGTCGCGCGTGGCGCTCGATGGCGTGGCCCACGTCGCCCAGTCGCGCCCCGGGCCGCACCGCCTTGATCCCTTTCCACATCGCCTCGTAGGTGATCTGCACCAGGCGCTGCGCCTGCGGCGAGACTTCTCCGACCAAGTAGGTCTTGCTGGAATCGGCGATGTAGCCGTTTTTTTCCAGCGTGATGTCGAAGTTGACGATGTCGCCGCTTTGCAGAATGTCGCTGGCGGAGGGTACGCCGTGGCACACCACGCGGTTGCGCGACGAATTGAGCGAATAGGCAAACCCGTACTGGCCCTTGCTGGCCGGCCGGGCCTGCAGCGTGTCGACGATGTGACGGTCGACCAGGCTGTCGACCTGCAGCGTCGACATGCCGATCAGGTTCATGCCATCGAGATAGCCGAACACGCTGGCCAGCAGTTTGCCCGATTCGGCCATCAGGACGATTTCTTCAGGTCGCTTGGTCATGGCTAGGCCGCCTTGAGCGATTGCACTGTCACCCCTGCCGAGCGCATCTCGCGCGCGACGATTTCGTTGAAGCTCAGCGTCGGATGCATTTCGCACAGCATGCCGATCTTGATCCAGAAGCCCGCCTGGGCGTTGATCGAGCGGCACGACACCGTGCTCGCCTTGCGCACCTGATCGTGCAATTCTTCATCGATATTCACGATGCCCATTTTATTCTCCTATATACGAAACGTATACGAAGTATATAGTCAGGCAGCGTCAGCCCGCAAGTTCCAGGTCACCAGGCCATGGCGCGCAGCCAGGTGCAGCAGCTTGAAATCGTTCTCGACGCCGAGTTTCTGGCGGATCAGCGACAGGTAATTGAGGATGGTTTTCGGACTCAGTTGCATGGCGCCGGCAATCGCTTGCGAGGAGTCGCCGCGCACCAGCATGCGCAGCACCTCGAACTCGCGCGGCGTCAATTGTTGCAGGGCGCCCTCGCCGGCCGCCGATTCGCAGGCCAGGATCTGCGCGATTTCCGGAGAAAACACGCGCTTGCCGGTGGCGACCTTGCGGATGCCGTCGATCACGTCGAGCGGTTCGCAATGTTTACTCAGGTAGCCGAGCGCGCCGCAGCGCAGCGCCTGCGTGATGTGGCCCGCTTCCTCGTGCATCGACAGCACCAGGATTTTCAGGTCGGGCCGGCGCGCCAGCATGCCGCGGATCGCCTCGAAGCCACTGCTGCCGCGCAGGCTCAGGTCGACCAGCGCCACGTCAGGCCGGGTGTGCAGCATGACCTCGTTCGCCTCGTCGGCGCGGGCCGCCTCGCCGACCACCTGCAAATCGATCTCGGCGTCGAGCAGCCGGCGGTAGCCATTGCGGACCACGGCGTGGTCATCAACCAACAAAATGCGGATCATGCGACCTCCCCGACCAGGTTTGCAATCGGCAGGCTGGCCGCCAGGTGCACGCCGCCACCCGCACCGTTTGCCACCTGCAACTGGCCGCCAACCATGCGCAGGCGCTCGGCCATGCCGGTCAGGCCGCACCCGCGCGTGGCTGCCGACGCCAGGCCGCAGCCGTCGTCCTCGATGCGCACGGTCACGCTGGCACCCGTCACGCTGAACTCGACCAGGCAGCGCGCGGCGTGGCTGTGGCGCACCACATTCGTCAACGCTTCCTGCACGACCCGGTACAGCACCAGGCTGGCGTCCATGCCGATCGGCGGCAACTCGTCCGGCATGGTCACGGCAAACGCGATACCGCACTCGCGCTGCTGCCAGTTGCGCAGCAAGTCGCGCAACGCGCTGGCCAGGCCAGGGCCTTCGAGACTGTGCGGGCGCAGGCGCGAGAGCATGGCGCGCAACTGCTCGCTGCAGGCGCGCACGTCGCGCCGCAAGTCCTGCGCACACTCGTCGATTTTATGGCCGTCGAGCTGCGCCGCGTGGCGCGCCAGGTAGGCGGCGGTGAGGCTGATGGCCGTGAGCGTCTGGCCGACTTCGTCGTGCAGTTCCATGGCCAGGGTGCGGCGCTCGTCTTCCTGCACCCGAATCAGTTGATGGGCGAGGCGGCGCTGGCCATGCTGGGCCGAGGTCAATGCAGCGGCCAGGTGGTCGATCGCGGCGGCCACGCGGGCGAATTCGCGCAGCGCGAAGCGCGGCAAGGCGGCGTCCGGCTCGCCGTCGGCCAGGCGCTGCAGCCCGGTTTCCAGGGCGCGCACGGGACGCAGTGCGCGGTCGGCCGCCCACCAGGCGACGACCAGGGTTGCTCCGGAAAAGAACAGCAGGGTGCTCCATAACTGAACAATGTCGGCCAGGCGTTCGTCGATTTCGGAGGCGGGATTGGGCGCGATGCGCAGCACCTGGCCGCCGATGGTGACCGCGTGACCGGCGCCGGGGGCCAGTCCCAGCCAGCCGGCCAGGCGCGCGCCGGCACTGTTTGACAGCACCGGCGCGGCGCCATCGACACTGATGGCGATATGGCGCAGCGCGCCGCGTTCGAGGATGGCCGCCAGGCGCGCCGCGCCATCGTCGCTGGCGGCGACCTTGACCTGGCCGGCGCCCAGCAGCGCCAGCGCCAGCCGCTCGGACGAGCGGATCTCGGCGCCGACGTCGCTGCGCAGCGAGACCAGGTTGATAGTCACCGTCATCATCATCAAGCCCAATAAAATGGCGCCCAGCCACGCCACCAGTTGTCGCCGCAAATCCATCGCTGCCTCCCTGTTGATCCGTGTTGAAATCTTTGCAAGTTGCGTGCCAGCCACATCGGGAAGATTTCCCGGGTTCGCAAGGAAGCCTGCCCGGCCCGGCACCCGCAGCGCGCGCCTATACTTGGGCCAGCCGGCGATCGCAGACCGGCAGGCCAACCACAAGAGACGCCATGAAAACTTCCTTCACCACCATCGCCCTGCTGGGCGCCTTGAGTGCCCACGCGGCCGACCTCATCCCGCAAGTCATCGTGGTCGGCACCACGCCGCTGCCCGGCATTGGCCAGTTGAGTGAAGAAGTGGCAGCGCCCGTGCAAGGCGCCACCAGCGCCGACCTGGCCAGGAGCGGTGCGCTGGAGCTGGGCGACTTTTTGAACCGCCGCATGGGCAGCGTGCATGTCAACGAGGTGCAGGGCAACCCGTTCCAGATGGATGTCAGCTACCGCGGCTACACCGCCTCTCCCCTGCTGGGCAACGCGCAGGGCATCTCGGTGTATGTCGATGGCGTGCGCATGAACCAGCCCTTCGGCGACGTGGTCAGCTGGGATCTGATCCCGCGCGCAGCCATTTCCAGCATCGAGCTGATGCCGGGTTCGAACCCGCTGTTTGGCTTGAATACCCTGGGCGGCGCGCTGTCGGTGCATACCAAGGATGGCCGTCACGACGCCGGCAGCGCGGTCCAGGCGACGGTGGGCAGCAAGCGGCGCCACGCTGTGGAATTCGAGCATGGCGGTTTTAACGAATCGGGCTGGGACTGGTACGTGACGGGCAACCGTTTCAAGGAAGATGGCTGGCGCGATGATTCACCGTCCGACGTGCGCCAGCTGTTCGGCAAACTGGGTTGGCAGAACCGCGCCACCACGCTCGCGCTGTCGCTGTCCCACGCCGACAATACGCTGACCGGCAACGGTCTGCAGGAACAATCGTTCCTCGCGCGCGAGCGGGCCAGCGTCTACACCAAACCGGACATCACGGACAACCGCGCCAGCATGCTGAACTTCAGCGCCAGCCATGCCTTTAGCGACGCCCTGCAGTTCTCCGGCAACGCCTACGCGCGCCGCATCACCACGGCCACCTACAACGGCGACCTGAACGACGATGCGCTCGACCAGTCGGTGTACCAGCCCAGCGCTGCCGAACGGGCCGCCTTGCGCGCGGCCGGTTACGCAGGCTTCCCGGCCAGCGGCGCCACGGCCGCCAACACGCCGTTTCCGAAGTGGCGCTGCATCGGCCAGGCGCTGCTGAACGACGAGCCGGCCGAAAAATGCAATGGCGTCATCAACCAGACCCGCAGCACGCAGAACAACCATGGCGTCGCCGGGCAGCTGCGCTGGCTGAGCGAGACCGCGCAGGTCCGCAACGTGCTGGTGGGCGGCGCCGCTTTTGACGCCAGCCGCAGCAGCTTCGGCCAGTCGTCCGAGCTCGGCTACCTCAATCCCGACCGCAGCATTACCGGTGTGGGCGCGTTTGGCGACGGCGTCTCCGGCGGCGACGTCGACGGCGAACCGTACGACACCCGGGTCGACTTGAATAGCCGCGTGCGCACCTGGAGCGTGTTCGCCAGCGACACCCTGTCGCTGCAAAAGACGCTGCACCTGACGCTGTCGGCGCGCTACAACGACACCTCGGTGAAAAACCGCGACCAGATCCATGCGGACGGCGACAGTGCGTCGCTGTCCGGCGAGCACCGCTTCAAGCGCCTGAACCCGGCCGTGGGCCTGTCCTACAGCCCGAGCCCGTCGCTCAACCTGTATGGCGGGGTCAGCCAGAGCAGCCGCGCACCGACTGCCATCGAACTCGGTTGCGCCAACCCCGAGCAGCCGTGCAAGCTGCCCAACGCCATGGCGGGCGACCCGCCGCTCGACCAGGTCGTCACGCGTACCTTCGAGGCGGGCCTGCGCGGCGGCAACGCGAGAACACAGTGGAACGCCGGCTTGTTCAGCGCCGTGAACCGCGACGACATTTTGTTTGTGGCCGACGACCAGGCCGGGTTTGGTTATTTTAAAAACTTTGGCAAGACGCGCCGGCGCGGATTGGAACTGGGCGCCATTGCCAACTTCGGCGCGCTCACCGTTGGCGCCCATTACACCTGGCTCGATGCCACCTACCAGAGCCGCGAGACGGTCGACGGCAGCAGCAACAGCAGCAACGACAGCGCCCTCGCCGGCGAGCACGGCGTCGACGGCACCATCGGCATTGCGCCGGGCGACCGCATCCCGCTGGTTCCGCGCCAATTATTCAAACTGTCGCTCGACTACGTGCTCACGCCGGCCTTGTCGCTCAACGGCGGCATCGTCGCCACGTCCAGCAGCCTGGCGCGCGGCAATGAAAACAACGGGCACCAGCCGGACGGCGTGTATTACCTCGGTAACGGCTACAGCGCTGGCTATGTCGTGGCCAACCTGGGCGCCACCTGGAACGTGTCGCCGCGCTGGCAACTCATCGCCAGCGTCAGCAACCTGTTCGACACGCACTACAACTCGGCGGCGCAACTCGGTGCCACGGGCTTTGACGCCAGCGGCAATTTCCTGGCGCGGCCGTTTGCCAACAACACGGCCGCGCTGCGCAACGCGACGTTCTACGCGCCCGGTGCGCCGCGCCTGCTTGCATTGAGCCTGCGCTACACGCTGGGTGGGAAAACTGCGCGCTGATCAGCCAAACAGCAGCAGGCCGGCCAGCACCAGCATCGTCACACCCGTAAACGCCTCGATGGCGCGCCAGACGGCGGGTTTGCCGAGCACGCCGGCGCCGAGGCGCGCGACCAGGCCCAGGCTTGAAAACCAGAACAGCGACGCGGCCATCGCGCCGGCCGTGAAGGCCGGACGGTGGCTGGTCGCCAGGCTGGTGCCCACTGCGCCCAGCAACACCACCGTGTCCAGGTAGACGTGGGGGTTGAGCAAGGACAGCGCCAGCACGCTGCCAAACGCCGCCCCGGCGCTGCCCGCTGGCGCGCCGGCCAGCACCGGCGCCGCAGCACCGCGCCAGCTGCTGCGCAGGCAGCGCTGGCCGTACCAGACTAAAAAGAGCGCACCACCGTAGCGACTGAGCGCCAGCAGCATCGGCGATGCGGTCACCAGCGCGCCGAAACCGGCCATGCCGAGCGCAATCAGGCTGATATCGACCAGGATGCAGGTGACCACGGTCAGCAGCACGTGGCGGCCGCGGATGCCGGTGCGGATGACGTGCGCGTTTTGCACGCCGATCGGCATGATCAGGCTGGCGCCCAGGCCCAGGCCTTGCAGGAAAACTTGTTGTGAAAACATCGGTGTGTGACTGACTTTTTAAAAGCGCAAGCATGGCCGGGGCAAGCCTGAGCATCAACCAGATTCACGCAATTTAAGGGGCCGTTAGCGGGGCTAATGGAATATGGCGCATCGGCGTGAGCAGCCATGCGAGCGCTGCCAGTGTCAACAGCACCAGGCCACCGCCGAGGAACAGCTGCGGCAGCGAGACAAAGCGCAGCAGCCAGCCGGCGCCCGCGGCCGACAGCGGTGCCAGGCCCATGAAAATGAACATGAAGATGCTCATGGCCCGTCCCATCAGCGCCGCCGGCACGCGCCGGCCGATCCAGCTGTAGATGGTGATTTGCAGGTAGCCGGACAGGACTCCCAGCCCCAGCAACAGGAGCGCGGCCAGCCAGGCGCGATCGACGACACCGAGCGGCATGACCAGGCACCCGACCAGCGCATCGACCAGCAGGATGGTGCACCCGAAGCGGGAAAAGCGCAGACGCGGACCGCCCAGTGCGGCCGCCGCCATGCCCAGCAAGATGCCACCGCCGTTGGCCGCCATCAGCCAGGCGAGCGTGCCGGCGCCGGCCAGCTGGGTGGCCAGCACCGGCAAGGCCACCTGCATGGCGCCGCCGATGCACACGGCCACCAGCGCCCAGTAGATGAAGCACAGGCGCAGCGCGCTGTCGCGCCAGAGCTGCACCAGCCCGGCGCCCAGTGCGCGCAGCAGCGGCGCGGCGCCGGCCGGACGGTCGGCGTGCAGGACGACCCGCGCAAGCATCCACGCCGAGACCAGAAAACTGGCTGCATCGAGCGCGAACGCGAGCGCCAGCCCGTGCTGACGCGCGCCCAGCAGCCACACCGCCAGCAAGGGCCCGGCCAGCAGCGCCAGCTGGCGCAGTCCCATCAACGCGCCGTTGCCCGCTTCCAGCAAGGTCGCCGGCAAGGCCGCAGGCACGATCGCGGCGCCAGCAGGGATGCTGAAGGCCTGGGCCAGGCCGAGGCTGAACGCCAGGGCGCACACCAGCATCAACACCAGGTGCGGCGTCAGCGTCACGGCGATCGACAGCAGCGTACCCAGTTCCAGCGTGAGGACCGGGTGCGTGTTCATGACGAGCAGCGCCAGCAGGATCAGCAAAACGGCGTTGGCCAGCTTGCTGGCCATCAGGACGCGCTGCGGCGAGAAGCGGTCGACCAGCGCGCCGCCGAGCAGGATAAAAATGGCGCGCGGCAGGCCGATCAGCGCAATCACCAGGCCGAGGGCCAGCGGGTCGCCGGTCAGCTGCAGCACCAGCAGGGGCAGCGCCACCACGGTCAACTGGTCGCCCAGGTTGGAGACGATGGCGCCGCGCAGCAGCCAGCGAAAGTTGGGGTTGGTCTTGAGGGTGGGAACATGCATGGCGCTCTCCGGTCTGATCAGGGAACTTGTATGCTACGTGATAACTCCTTGAGCGCGCAAGTAAACTCCCTGGTTTGTTGGAAGTATGCCCACGCCGCCCCAAATTAAACTATATTTATCGAATTCCCCACCAGTTAAGCAAAACTAATGACGAACATCGAGCCCCGCCGCGGCGCAGCGTTTCTCGCCGCCATCGATAGCGGCAGCCTCGAGCAGGCCGCCGTGCTGCTGCACATCACCCCGTCGGCAGTCTCCCAGCGCATTTCGGCGCTGGAAGACGAGCTGGGCATGCCGCTGCTGGTACGCACCCGCCCCTGCCGCCCGACCGTGCCCGGCATGCGGGTTTTGCAGTTTCTGCGCCGGCGCGCGCTGCTGGAGGCGGAGTTCGCCGCCGACATGGACACCGACCCCGGCCTGGTAAAGGTCGCGCTGGCCGTCAACAATGACACGCTGGCCACCTGGCTGCTGCCGGCGCTCGCGCCGATTCTGCTGGTCGAAAACCTGCTGATCGATCTGGTGCTGGACAACCAGGGCCACACCTTCGCCTTGCTGGAACAGGGCCGCGCCGTGGCCTGCATCGCTGGCGCGGCGCAGCCCATGCGCGGCTGCACCGTCACGCCGCTCGGGGTGATGCGCTACCGGATGGTGAGCGCGCCGGCTTTTGCGCAGCGCTATTTCCCGGACGGGCTCGAACGCGAGGCGGCGCGGCGCGCGCCGGTAATGGTGTTCGACCCAAAGGATCAATTGCAAAAGCATTTCCTGCTGCAGCATCTCGGCTTGCAGGAAGGCGACTACCCCTTTCATTTTGTGCCGGCCAGCGACCCGTACGTGCAAGCCATCCTGCTCGGACTCGGTTACGGCATGCTGCCGCAGCAACAGTGCATGCCGCTGCTGGCGGCCGCCAGGTTGGTCGACCTGGCGCCGCAACTGTACGTCGACGTACCCTTGTACTGGCATGCCTGGCAGGTGCAGCCAGTGCGGCTGGAGCGGATGGGGGCGCAACTGGTCGCCGCCGCGCGCCAACTGTTGTTGCCGATGCCATAAAACGGGCGCTGGCGCCCCGCCGTGCTTGGGACGGCAGGTTGGCTGCGGTACAATGCGCGATTCAAGATTACCGCCCTTTCATCATGGAGACTGGAAGGCGGCGCTATCGTCCTGACCCTCGCGCCAGGTGGCGGCACAGCCACCCGTGACGGCCCCTCGACGACCAACATTCATCGCCAGGATTTTTACATGCAGTCGTCTCCAAGCGTGACCCCGCCAGCCGCCATTCCGCACACCGTGGCCGAAGATGCCTACGGCCTGGTCTCGGGCGTGTTGTTTGCCGCGGTCGGCATCGCCATGCTGAAAGCAGCGGGCCTGGTCACCGGCGGCATCGCCGGCATTGCGCTGCTGGTGTCCTACGTCATCCCGGCGCCGGTCGGCATCCTGTTCATGCTGATCAACCTGCCGTTCTTCCTGTTTGCGTACCTGTTCATGGGCTTGCAGTTCACCGTCAAGTCGCTGATCGGCAGCGCGCTGATCATGGGCTTGCTACAACTGGTGCCGTTCGTATTCGTGCTGCAGTTCGTGCACCCGGCGTTTGCCGCGCTGATCGGCGGGACCCTGTGCGGCATGGGCGTGCTGGCGTTTGCGCGCCATGGCGCAGGCATGGGCGGCACGGGTATCGTGACCTTGTGGATGTACAAAAAATTCGGCATCAACGCCGGCCGCTCGCAAATGGCGATCGACAGCGTGATTTTATTGACGTCGCTGCTGGTGGTGGCGCCCACGCTGGTGGGCTGGTCGGCGCTGTCAGGCGTGGCGCTGTCGGCGATGATGATGACGTGGCATCGGCCGGGGCGCTACACGAGCAGTTAAGTCGCTCCCCGCCTTCGCGGGGAGTCATGTTCGCCAATGGCGAACATGACGTGCTCGCGATTAAGCCGCGTTGACCGCTGGCGTTGGCACACCCGCCTCCGCCACCGCCAGCGCCGTCATGTTGACGATGCGCCGCACCGTCGCACTCGGCGACAGGATGTGTACCGGCTTTGCCGCACCCAGCAGGATCGGCCCCACCGTCACGCCTTTACCGGCCGCCACCTTCAGCACATTGAACAGGATGTTGGCCGCATCAAGCGACGGCATCACCAGCAGGTTCGCCGCGCCGCCGAAGCTGCCATCCATTTTGTAGAGCTTGCGGATCTCTTCCGACAGCGCGGCGTCGCCGTGCACTTCGCCGATGACCGCCAGCGCCGGCGCGGTTTCCTTCAAAATTTGCGCCGCTTCGCGCATTCTCCGCGCCGATGGCCGCTCGGACGCGCCCAGCATCGAATGCGACAGCAGCGCCACTTTCGGCTCAATGCCGAACTGGCTCAAACTGGCCGCGGCCAGCTTCGTGATACTGGCCAGTTCGCGCCCGGTCGGGTCATCGTTGACGTAGGTGTCGGTGATGAACAGGGTCATCTTGTCGAGCACCAGCGCATTCATGGCGGCCATCACGTCAGCGCCAGGCGCCAGCCCAATTTCGGCTTTCACGTGCGCCAGGTGGCTGTCGTAGCTGCCGCGCATGCCGCAGATCAGGGCATCGACGGCGCCGCCCTTGAGCAGGCGCGTGCCTTGCAGGGTGGTGTCGCCGTGCGCTTCGACCAGCGTGTAATCGACGTCCAGTTTCAGCCGCAAACCGGCCTGCTTGATGGCGCGTTCGACGGCGCCCGGCGCGCCGATCAGCACCGGCTTGGCCAGGCCTTCGTCGACCAGCGTCTGCACCGCGCGCAGCACGCGCTGGTCGTCGCCTTCGGCAAACGCCACGCGGCGCGGATCGGCCTTCGCTTGCGTGAACACGGGCTTCATGAAGAAACCGGTGTGGTAGATCATCTGGCCCAGCTGTTCGCGGTAGGCGTCCATGTCCGCGATCGGGCGCGCGGCCACGCCGGACGCGGCGGCAGCGGCGGCAACCGCCGGCGCGATCGCGGCGATCAGGCGTGGGTCGAACGGTTTCGGGATGATGTACTCGGGACCGAACACCAGGTCATGGCCTTCGTAGGCCGAGGCCACGATGTCGGACGCTTCCGCCTGCGCCATGTCGGCAATTGCGCTCACGCACGCCAGCTTCATTTCGTCGGTGATGCGGGTGGCGCCGCAATCGAGCGCGCCGCGGAAGATGTACGGGAAACAGAGGACGTTGTTAACCTGGTTCGGATAATCCGAGCGGCCGGTGGCGATGATGCAGTCGGGCCGCGCAGCCTTCGCCACTTCGGGACGGATTTCCGGCTCCGGATTGGCCAGCGCCAGGATGATCGGCTGGGTGCCCATGGTTTTCACCATGGCGCCGGTCAGCACGCCGGCGGTCGAGCAACCGAGGAACACGTCGGCCTGGTCAACGATATCGGCCAGGGTGCGCGCGGAGGTGTCCTGCGCAAACCTGGCTTTGTTCTCTTCCATCTTCGCATCGCGACCCTGGTAGATCACACCCTTCGAGTCGGCCACGAAGATGTTCTCGCGTTTCACGCCCATCGCCACCATCATGTCGAGACAGGCGATGGCGGCTGCGCCGGCGCCCGAAGCGGCCAGCTTGACCGAACCGATATCCTTGCCGACCACCTTCAAGGCATTGAGCAGCGCCGCGCTGGAGATGATCGCGGTGCCGTGCTGGTCATCGTGAAAGACCGGGATGTTCATGCGCTCGCGCAGCTTCTTCTCGATGTAGAAGCACTCCGGCGCCTTGATGTCTTCCAGGTTGATGCCGCCCACGGTGGGCTCCATCATGGCGATTGCGTCGATCAGTTTGTCGGGGTCGTTCTCAGCCAGTTCCAGGTCGAACACGTCGATGCCGGCAAATTTCTTGAACAGGCAGCCCTTGCCTTCCATGACCGGCTTAGACGCCAGCGGGCCGATGTTACCGAGACCGAGCACCGCGGTGCCGTTGGTGATCACCGCCACCAGGTTGGCGCGCGAGGTGTAC
The DNA here is from genome assembly GCF_036688685.1 of Massilia sp. S19_KUP03_FR1. Classification (NCBI taxonomy): domain Bacteria; kingdom Pseudomonadati; phylum Pseudomonadota; class Betaproteobacteria; order Burkholderiales; family Oxalobacteraceae; genus Massilia; species Massilia sp. S19_KUP03_FR1. The sequence continues at coordinate 23,721 of NZ_JAQQPS010000019.1, forward strand.
TCGGCCGCCATGGCCGGATTGGCGGCGATTTCTTCGCAGGCGTAAGCCACGCCGGGCGAATAGGCCAGCGACAGGTCGCGCTGGTTCGACAGCGGTTTTGTGGCCACCACTTCGATCTTGCCGCGGGTCGGGCTGCGGTGATATTCCAGCGCGTCTTCGCGCAATTGCAGCTCGCGCTGCGTCTGTTCGGTGTTGTCATTCATATTAACTACTCTCCAGGTGCAATAAATTCGGTGTGTCGTTGCCGCGTGCGGCGGTGGGGGAGTTTAATGCAAGATGGATGATACTGTGCGAAGGGCGCTCATCGGGAACGGGTCGCGCATGCCCGCGGACTTGTCAACCCGGCCAAAAGCCTGCACTATCGGGGCGCAAGTTCAACCACCGACAGCGGGACACCAACTTATGAGCCTGTGTGACCAGTTCGTGCGCATGGCCGCGTATAACGAATTCATGAACGAAAAGTTATATGGCCTGGCTGCGCAGCTTGCACCGGAAGCGCTGTTCGCCGACCGCAAGGCCTATTTCGGCTCGCTGTTTGCGACGCTGAACCACCTGGTGGTGGCCGACACGATCTGGCTGAAACGCTTTTGCGCCCACCCGGCGCGCCAACCGGCGCTCGATGCGCTGCGCGCCACCCCCGCGCCCACCGCCTTGACCACGGCGCAGGCAGCCGACCTGGCCAGCCTGCTGGCGCTGCGCCGGGAACTGGACCGCACCATCGTGCAGTGGGCCGCGCAGCTGGACGACACCGGCCTCGCACAGCCGCTCGTGTATGCCAACATGAAAGGCGTGGTGTCGAACAAGCGCTACGACAGTCTGATCCTGCACTTCTTCAATCACCAGACGCACCACCGGGGCCAGGCCACTACCCTGCTCGCGCAAAGCGGCATCGATACCGGCGTCACCGATCTGCTGCTGCTGGTCCCAAACGAAACGTCAGACTGACACTTCAGCGCGGCCGCCGCGCACGAGAAAGTACCAGTCCAGGGCCGCGATGAGCAGCAGCGAGGCGCCCACCAGCGGGAACAACAGGCCGCCGCAGAACAGCATGGCGAACACAGTGCGCATCGCCCGGCGCTCGACCGGCAGCGCAGGCACGCCCAGACTGCCGCGCGGCCTGCGCTTCCACCACATGATGCAGGCGCTAACACACAACAGCAAAATGGCAAGGCAGGTGACGACCAGCAGTGCCTGATTCGGCACGCCGAATTGCTGGCCGAGATGGACGTTGATGCCCCACTCCAGCCAGCGGCCCAGCGGCCCGTAGTCGGCATAGCGCATGTCGATCAGTGTCTTGCCGCTGTACTGGTCGAGGTGGATCACGCGTTGCTGCTGCAGGTCGTGCGGATAGACCGAGGCGCTGTAGGGTGCTCTCGGCCCGGTGGGCAGCAACACGGTGTAGCCTGGCGCGATGCCGAGGCGCGTAAACAGCAGGACGGCCTGGTCGAGGCTGAGCGCCCCTGGCGCCGCGCCGTGCTGAACTTGCCCCCCGTGCCCTTCGTGCCCCTCATGTGCCTGATGTCCCTCATGCCCGCTGGCGGGCGGCGGCGCCACCAGCGGCAGCCGCGCCTGCCCGAGCGACCAGGCGGTCGGGGTGGCATCGGCCAGGCGCTGCTGCGACATCGGCAACTGCACCCGCACGCCGGCCGGATAGCCGAAGTTCGAGCCGTTCGCCCACTGGTTCACTTGCGCGCCCCACAGCACCGACCAGGGCATGCCGGTCACGGCCAGGAAGGTCAGCATGGCGCCGACCAGCACGCCCGTGGTGGCATGCAGGTCGCGCCAGAATACCCGCTGGCGCGGCTGGCCACGCACCGACAGCACGCTGGCCTTGCCCGCGCGCGGCCACCACAGGTAAACGCCGGTGAGCACCAGCAGGATCGCCCAGCCGGCCGCCAGTTCGACCGCGCCGCGCGCGACCGGCCCGAAGTACTTCAGGCTGTGCAGCTTGCGCACGGTGGTCGCCACGCTGCCACCCTCCGGCAGCGTGCCCAACACGCGGGCGCGGCGCGGATCGACGTAGACCTGGAGTCGCCGGCCGTCCGCCAGCGCGATACCGACTGCGGCGGAAGCGGTCGGCGTCGACGGCGGCGTATAGCTGCGTACCTGGCCCGGATAGCCGGCCAGCGCTGCCGCCACCAGCACGCCGGGCGCGCGCACGGCCAGTGCGCTGGCGGGGACGAATCGCAGGTCGGCGTGAAAGTAATCGTCGATCTGATCCTTGAACACGAACACGCCACCGGTGACTGCCAGCCAGGCGAGCAAGGGCAGCACCAGCAGGCCGGCATAGAAATGCCAGCGCCACACGGCGCGGTAGAAACTGCCGGACGCGGACGCACCCATCAGAAGCGCAGGTTCAGGGTGGCGTAGGCGGCGCGGCCATCGGCCGGGGAGAACCCGGACGAGCCGCTGTCGTACCACGCGTAGACATACTGCCGGTCGGTCAGGTTCTTGAGCTGCAGGTTGACACTGAGCGCTTCCGACACCCGGTACTGTGCGCCGAGATTGAGCACGGCGTAATTACCAAAGCGTCCCAGGGCGTTGCTGCGGTCGATAAAATAGGCGCCCTGGCCATTGCCCCACGCCGACAGCTTGAGGCGCTCAGTGGCCTGCACGTCGATGCCGGCCGAGAACAGATTGTGCGGCACGTTTTCGATTTCCTTGCCCTGGGTTTGCGGCGCACCCGGGTCGGCGACGGTGATGGTGGCTTTCTGGTGCGAGTAGGATACCCACGCCACCGTCCGCACCAGCAATCTGGCGTTGAGCTGAGCGTCATAACCCCGGCGCAGCGTCTTGCCGACATTGCCGGAGCCGCCCGGGTCCGGCAAGCCATTCACGCCCAGTACGGTGGCCACTTCCCCGGAGGCGCGCTGCTCCCAATACGCCAGGCGGCAATCGAGCCCGGTCCATGGCGTCAGTTTCAGGCCGGTTTCCCAGCCATCGTTGATCGATGGCGCCAGGTTGCGCGCCTGGGTGCGGTAGGTATCGATGCCCGCGCCCACCTGGAAGGTGCGGCCCCAGTTGGCGTAGACGCTGGCCCGGGGCGCCAGGGCATACACGATACTGATCTTCGGTTGCCGGATCGGGCCGTAGTCGTGCGCCGGCGACTGCGTGCCGGTGAGACGGTCGCGCAAGTTGCCGTCAACCTGATCGATGCGGTAGGCGGGGATGATTTTCAGCGCCGGTAGCGGGCGGATCACGGCCTGCACATAGGCGCCGCGGGTTTGCAGATCGAAATCCCAGTCGCGGAACTGGCTGCTGCGCACCCGGTTCACGGTGCGATAGCGCTGGTTGACATTGTCCTGCCACTGCGCGTCGAAGCCGCCTTCCAGTGTGAATTCATGGACCAGGCTGGTGCTCGGCCGCCAGGTCAGCGAGGTGATGAAGCCATGCTGCTGCTCATCGCTGTCACGCTCCTGCTGGACCCCGGCGGCCGAAAAGCGCACCCAGCGCTCGTTGCGGTAGCTGTTCGCATACAGTTTTCCCGACCACGACAGTGCATCGGACAGTTCACCGTCAATATGGGCGCTGAGCTGGCCCGTCTCGCGCTCACCCTGGTCGGCCGCCGCGTAAGACGGCGAGCTGCGCGGGGCCGCGCTGGCCTGCTGGTAGGTCAGATAGCCCGATTCCAGCGCCGCGTTGCGGTAGTAGCGGGCGATCGCGCCGGCGCGCCAACGGCGGTCGTCGCTGGCGTAGAACCACTTGCCGGACAGGGCCAGTTTACGGGCCTCGGCATGGTCGCGGTAACCGTCCGAGTCGCGCCACGACAGTCCATAGTTCTGGCGCCAGTTGCCCTGTTCAATCCCTTTCACCAGTTCCAGCTCTTTGGTGCCGAAACTGCCCACGGTCAGACTGGCCCGGCCTTCGTTGCCACCGATATGGGTGCGCACATTGGCATTGCCGGCGATGTTCTGTAAACCGTAGCGCGGATCGTTGGTGCCGCGCACAATTTCGATTGCCTCTATATCGAGTGGAAACACCGCATCGAGAAAGGGCATGCCGCCCGCGTTGTCGTTGCTTGGTATGCCATCGATGAGCAGCTTGACGGCGTTAATCCGGCCTTCGCCATTGAAACCACGGAACGAGAAGCGGCCGGCGTCGGTACCTTGCTTGAACTGGGTCACCTGCACGCCCGGTGCGCGCGCCAGCAGTTCCCAGCTGTAGTCGACATGCTGATCCTCGACGAGCTCGGCGCCCAGGATGTCGACCGAACCGGAGACGCTGCGGGTTGAGAGCGGGCCGGTCGCCTTGCCGTAGACGTGGACCGTGCCCATGGTCAGCGCCGGGTCGGCTGCATCGGCACTGGCAGCGGTCTGTGCCTGTGCCGGCGCCGCGAACGCGGCAGCCAGTGCTGCCGCCAGCAGCAGTGGCGCCGGCGCGGCGCGGTTGAGGATGGACGGGCGTGGAAAATGAGGGTGTTTCATGGTGCGCTTTCGCTGGATACAAGGTGATACATGATGGTCTTGACTCGCGTCTGCCCCATCGGGCACGTGCACTGTGCACAAGCACGTGCCAGCGTGCCCGATGGCGGGCGCAGACGGAAGTGACGAGGGAGGTCGAAGCAGCGCAAGGCGCGGCCCCCGGGACGATCAAGCCAGCGCGGGCGGGCCGCGCGGATTGCACGGGGTCCAGGAAAACAGTGGCGTGGATGACTGGTAGAACAGGTCGGGCCAGGTCGCCGTCAGCGAGGGCAGCGCAAAAACGGCGCGCGCGCCAGGCGGAAGCATCAGCATGCTGCCCTGGGTTGCGCAATACGGACAGTGTTCGAAGCTGTGGAGATCGATGCCGGAGGGCGCCTTGTGGGCCGCGACCTGCGCGGTGTCAGGAGACTTGAAACCGGACAGCGAACGGTCAGCCGTGCAAATTTCCATGGTCAGCGCCGACTGCTGCGTCGCAGCCATCGCGTGCGAAATCGTGGGCGCCAATGCACTGAACAGGACGCCCAGCATGGCGATCCAGATGAGCGCCACCTGACGTTTGAAAAAATAGTGCATCCCTCGATTATAACGCGCCCGAAAACAGCATGGGTCAGTCCAGGCGCTGAAATTCCATCGTCCAGTTGGTTTCCCACGTCGCGCCGCCGTCGTTGGAAAACGCCTGCTCCCAGCGCGGATGCGACCCGGGCGGCGCGGTCCAGGTAAAGCGCACCTTGATGGGCGCACCGTCGAACAGGTCGTCGGCCAAAAAAATGCCGGTGTGGCCGGAAAACTTGCCAACCACGGGGACATCGAGCATGCCCGGGTTACGGCCGTCGAGCCACCAGATCGACCAGGTGCCGGATGCGCGGCAGAAGGAACGCAAAGCCACCGCGCGAAAACTGCCTTCAGGGAAATGGAGAAGATTGTCTTCCAGGTTACCGAAGCCGCCCAGGGTCGGGACGGTCGACGACAAGCCCTCGAACTCGGTCCACGCGTCGCACTGTACCAGGCGCGCGTTCAGGCGGCGATGCCTGACACGCCAGTCGCCCACAATAAAATCGAAATCGCCGGGGGCATCGGGCGCGCGCGCTAAAGGCATGCAGTGTCTCCTTGTGATGCGGCCGCGATTGGCCGCAATGGCAAGGTTACACCGGCTTCAAGCCGCCGTCCACAGTGCCACGCTGTCCCCCGGCAGCCTGCTGCAGTTGCGCGATCAGCGACCGATGCGGCGCGACGAACAGGCCCGCCATCGACAGGCGGCGGTCAGCACAAGGCCGCAGCCTGATCCGGCCCGATGGGCTCGAGCGTACGCAAAGCCGCTTGCTTTTCAAGGGCCAGCATTGATGACCGCTTCAATACGGTAGCCGTCGGGATCGACCATGAACGCGGCATAGTAGCTGTCGCCGTAGTCCGGGCGCAGCCCCGGCGCCCCGTTGCAGCGCCCGCCGTGGCGCAGCGCGGCAGTGTGGAACTGGTCGACCTGGGCCGGCTCGCGCGCCGCAAACGCCAGATGAAAACCGTCGCCAGGGACGATCACCGGGCTGGCCAGCTTCAGGCACAGCTTGTCGCCGCCGCCCGGGTAACCGTAGCCCACCGCCTCGTCGTCAGCGAACACCTGGGTGTAGCCGAGCGGTGCGAGTACCGCGTCGTAAAAGGTCGACGCGCGGTGCAGGTCGGCGACGCCGATGGACAAGTGATGCAGCATGGATTTCCTTGATATTGGTCGGGCCAGGCTTGGCCGCGACATTCTAAGGCAAGGCCGTCCGAACGGCACGTAATGGCCATGCCACGGACGATGACGTCAGAGTTCGCGCTCCGGCAACGGAAACTCGAAACTGAGCGTTTTGACACGGATGATCGTCCCCTGCGCCGTGTTCCAGTCCTTGCTGTAATCGGATTTGTCGGTCAGGCCGTCGACAACGACCGTGATCTCGGACGGGTGCCCGCATTTTAACAAGGCCAACAGCGACGCGAAGCGCTCGGCCGACTGGTGTACCTCGATGACACAGTGCGGCTTTCCTTTCGACACGGCATACTGGACCGAGCCGAGCGGCGCCGCCGCCACTTCATCGGCACCGCGCTTCCAGATCGTCATGTTCCAGCCCGCCTTGCTGATGACCGAGAAATCCGACGCGTAGATGGTCGGACCGTCAGTGAGGACCAGCTGCAGCGTGATGAAGGGCGCGGTTTCCACCTCTTCGTCCTGGCGCAACACATGGTAGTTCTGCCTGCTTTCAAAATACAGAACTGTGTCCATTTTGTCCCCTGTTGAATAATGATCCTGCAATCTATTGGCTCCACGGAAAACAAGCAGGAGAGTTACGTCTGCGCATCTTTTTTTGCGGCGCAAGGTGATGCGCCGCCGCGACTGGCTATACTGCGCCTTTGCGCAAACTGCGCGCATTGCGCCGGCCCATCCTACCATGCGATTTGTACCTCTTCTGCCGACCCTGGCGAGCGACGCCGCAGGCCCCGCCACATGAGCGACCTGCCCGCCTTCGACGCACCGTTCCACCAGGGCGTACGCCTGATGCTTGCGGGCGACCGCGCCGGCGCGCAGGCCGCTTTTCGCGCCACGCTTGCGCTGGCGCCGCAGCTGGTCGCCGCACAGATCAATCTGGGCCTGCTGCTCAGGGAAGACGGTTGCCTTGACGAAGCCGAGCACCACTACCGCGCCGCGCTCGCGGTCGACCCCGGGCACTATCAGGCGCATCTGCACCTGGGCGTGCTGCTGGCGGCGAGCAAACGGTTTGCGGAAGCGGAGCACGCCTACCGGCAGGCGCTCGCAATCGATCCCGAAGCGCCCGCGGCGTGGTCGAACCTGGGCGTGCTGCTGGCCTGCCTGCAGCGCGAAGTCGAGGCGGAAACCTGCTACGCAACGGCGCTGGCCCTTGCACCGGATTATCGGAATGCCCGCTTCAACCTGGCCTACCTGATGCTGCGCCAGGGCCGCTTCGCCGAAGGCTGGGCCGCGTTCGAAGCGCGCGACTGGTATGCGCGCCTGGCCAGCCATTTCGCCTTCCCGCGCTGGCAAGGTGAAGCGCTGCACGGCAAACGACTGATGATCGGTTTCGAAGCCGGACATGGCGACATGATCCAGTTCTGCCGCTACGCCAGCGTCGCCAAAACGCTCGGTGCGGCGCACATCACCATCGTCTGCCATCCTGGCCTGAAAACGCTGTTCACGCGCCTGGCCGGCGTCGACACGGTGTTTGGCTTCGACGAGGATGTTGCGCGAACGGGCTGGGACTACTGGACCGCGCCACTCAGTTTCCCTCTGCTGTGCGGCACCCTGATCGACACCATCCCGGCGCGCCTGCCCTACCTGGCAGCCGATCCTGTCAAGGCGGCCCGCCTCGCGCCCCTGCTCGACGGTGCGCTGCGGGTTGGGCTGGCATGGCAAGGCAACCCGCGCTTCGAGAACGACGCCGACCGCTCGCTGGCGTCGCTGGCCATCCTGGCGCCCCTGTTCGACATCGGCGGCGTCAACTTTTTCAGCCTGCAAAAGGACAGCGTGGAAACGCACCCGGCGCTCACCAGCCTGGCGCAGCATATCGGCGACTTCGACGACACCGCGGCCCTGATCGCCAATCTCGACCTGGTCATCGCGGTTGACACCGCCGTGGCCCACCTGGCCGGCGCCATGGGCAAGCCATGCTGGCTGCTGCTGCCTGACTACCGCACCGACTGGCGCTGGCTGACACAGCGCACCGACTCGCCCTGGTACCCCGGCATGCGCCTGTTCCGCCAGGCGCGCGGCGGCGCCTGGCCGGCCGTCATCGACGAGGTCAAGGCTGCGCTGCAGCTGCTGCCCAAGGCGCGCGGGTAAAAGCGCCGGTCAAGCCGGGCTGCGGCTGTCCGACGGCGCCAGCGTCTCGAATTTGTGCCACACGCGGCGCATGTGGCGCGCCGAACCGAAACCGGCGCGCGCCGCGACTGCCTCCATGTCGAGCGACGATTGCGCAATCAGTTCGCGCGCCACGGCCACGCGCAGCCGGTGCAGGTAGTCGAGCGGGCTGGCGCCGGCGTGCTCGTGGAACAGGCGCGCCAGATGGCGGGTGCTGGTGCAGGCCACCTGCGCCATCTGTGCCACGCTCCACGGGCGCACCGGATCGGCGGCCAGCGCGTCCTGGACCCGGTGCAAGGCTGGATGCAGGTGATTGCGCCCGCTGAGCCAGGCCGACAATTGCGGATCGGTGCCGCTCCTGCGCATGTAGACCACCATATTGCGCGCCACTGCGCAGGCGGCGCGCGGCCCGGCCAGGCTGGCCAGCACGCTCAGCATCAGGTCGATGCCTGCGGTAATGCCTGCACTGGTGCTCACGCCGCCATCGGTCACATATAAACGGTTTTCCAGCACCCGTGGGCGCGGCGCCGCGCGCCGCAAGTCGTCGCACAGGGCGTAATGGGTGGTGCACTCGCGCCCGTCCAGCAAGCCGGCGCGCGCGGCGATCAAGGCGCCCGAGCAGATGCACAGCACGCGGGCGCGGGCGCCGGCGCCCGCCACGACCCGCTGCAACCAGTCGACGACCGTTGCGCTGGCAGTATCGAAGGCCCGCCGCGCTTGCGCGCCGACGCGCCCCGCGACGCCGACCAGCACCACGATCGCGCCGTCCGGCAACACCTCGGGTAGCGCCGCAATGCCGGCCAGCGGCAAGCCGATCGAGGTCGCCACCTGGTCGTTTGGACCGACGTAAGCGAGCGCGAATTGCGGCGCGCTGCCATCGCCCAGCTGCGATGCGATGCGCAGCACTTCGGCCGGCCCGGCCAGGTCCAGCATGAGGGTGTTCGGCAACAGCACGAACAGGACCGGGATCGGCATCAGTCTGCGCGATCCAGACTTGCCAGCGCCTGTGCCACGGTGACGATGCGCGCGAAGCGCTGTTCCAGTACCAGTTCGGTGCGCTCGCGGATCTCCTGCGCGCTGTAGGTACGGCCGCTACGCGCATGGGTCATGGGGAAGGTCAAGGTTGCCTCGGTGACGAAATCGACGCCAAAGCCGGTGTCGGATGCGTAGCGGGTCGTGGTTTCGCAGCGCTGCTCGGTGCGGATGCCGCTGACGATCAGGCGACGAATGCCCTGCCCCGTCAGCCATGCGGCCAGGTCGGTGCCGGCGAAGGCGCTGTGATGCTGCTTGTGGATGGTAACGCCAGGCGCAATCGTCAACCCGTCCAGGGTGCGCACGTGGCCGGATGCCGTGGCAAACGGCCCCTGCGCCCCGGTATGAAAAATCTGTACGACCGGCACGCCGCGCGCAGCACAGCCGTCGATCAGCGCCTGCTGGCTGGCCAGGTACTGCGGCAGGTCCGATTCGGACCAATAAGGGGCGTGGCGGAATGATTCCTGGACATCGATCACGATCAGGGCGGTAGTGTGCATGGTGTGGCTTTCCTTTGGTGGCTGGATGAAAGAAGACCCTATGATGCAGCAGTTCCGCAGCCGGCAACAGGCGCAATGCAGACCGTTAGCGGACCGATCGGGACATTGTAGACCAAGCGCCAGGCCGCCCTGCAAGTGCTGGTCACATGCGCCACTGTATCGGGCATCGCGTTTCCTTTATGCTGAGCACATGGCCAACCCGGCCGAATGCAAACCAGGACCTTCATGACCCAACTTTTCGCCCCATTCCAGCTCGCCGCCACCACGCTCCAGAACCGCATCGTGATGGCGCCGCTGACCCGCTCGCGCGCACCGGCCGACATCGCCAACGAGACCGTCGCGCTGTACTACACGCAGCGCGCCACTGCTGGCCTGATCGTCAGCGAAGGCACGCCCATCTCACGCGAAGGCCAGGGCTATCTGTTCAACCCGGGCATCTACACACCGCAACAGATTGCCGGCTGGCGCCTGACCACGCAGTCGGTGCACGCCGTCGGGGCGCGCATGTTCGCGCAGATCTGGCACGTCGGTCGCGTTTCGCACACCTCGATCCAGGAAAATGGCAAAGCACCGGTCAGCGCCAGCAGCAAGACGGCACAAGGCGCGACCGCGTTCGGCCACGATGAAAACGGCAAGCCGGCGCTGGTGCCTGCCAGCGCGCCGCGCCAGCTCACAACAACCGAAGTCGCACGGGTGGTGCAGGATTTTGCCGCGGCCGCCGGCAACGCCATCGACGCGGGTTTCGACGGCGTCGAAATCCATGGTGCGAATGGCTACCTGCTGGAGCAATTCCTGAACCCGCTGGTGAACGACCGTACCGACCACTACGCGGCCGACACGATGGACAAGCGCCTGCGCTTTGCGTTGGAAGTCGTCGATGCAGTGGTGGCCAAGGTCGGTCGTGAGCGCGTCGGCATCCGGCTCTCTCCGTACGGGCAGCTGTTCGACATGCCGCACTACGACGACATCGCCGCCACCTACACGGCACTGGCAGCAGCGCTGGGCGAGCGCGGCATCGCCTACGTGCACGTCATGGACCAATCCGGCTACGGCACCAGTCGCGGCGCAGCGGGCGACTCGGTGTCCGACCAGATCCACCGGCTGCTCCGCGCATTCCGCCCGCTCCTGCCGCAGACCAAGCTGATCCTGGCCGGCGGCATGACGCGCGAACGTGCAGAACACCTGATCGCCGACGGCGTCATCGACCTGGCGGCGTTCGGCCAACCGTTCATTTCGAATCCGGACCTGGTGGCGCGTTTGAAGAATGGCTGGCCGCTGGCCGCGCCGGACCGCACCACCTACTACGGCGGCGACGCGCACGGCTACATCGACTATCCGCCGTACCAGGCAACACCTGGCTAGCGTAGCGCGGCGGCCTGGTACACGACCTTGCCGCCCACGACAGTCTGCAGCACCTGGATGTTGGCGATGTCCTCGGCCGGAATCGTCAGGAAGTTCCGGTCGATGACGATGAAATCGGCCAGCTTGCCCACCTCCAGCGACCCGGTCAGCCGCTCCTGGCGCAGCGTGTACGCCGCATGCATGGTGATCGCGCGTAGCACGGCCGCGCGCGGCATGCCCGGCTGCGCGGTCAGCGTGCCGGCATATTCCTTGCCGGCGTCCGGCGCGGCGGTACGCGTCACGCCCACCTTCAGCGCAAACCACGCGTTCAAAGGATCGACCGGCCAGTCGCTGCCGTAAGCGATGCGCGCGCCGGCGTCCAGCAGCAGCGACTGCGGCTCGACGATGGCGTAGCGCGCCGGCCCCAGGTAGTCCTTCAGCGCGCCCACCGTATCGGGCGCCGGCTTGGCCCACTGGAACGACAACACCGGCGTCACGTCGAGCCGGGCGAAACGCACAAAATCAGCAGGATCGACGATCTCGTCATGCGCCAGCGCCGGCCGCACGCGCTTGCCGGCCGGGGTGGCGCGCAGGGTCTCGATGGCGTCGAGCGATGCGCGCACGGCGCGGTCGCCGTCGACGTGGATGTGCGGATCGATGCGCGCCTTCGCCAGCAGGGCCAGCGTGGTGTTCAGCGCGGCTTGCGTGAAATAGGTAGCAGGCCCACGGTTGGCGCCGGGCTGCCAATCGGGCTGCTCCGCGCTACCTTTATTTTCCAGGTAGGGCTGCAGCATGGCGCCCGTAAAAGCCGGCGCGGCGATGACGCCATCCATGAACAGCTTGGCGTGGCGCACCTGCATCGACGGCGCGGCCCGGGTCGGCCCCTGGTCAAACTGCTTTTGCTGCTTCAGTAAAGCGGCAACGGCCTGCTGCGGTGTCGCCCCCTTGTCCAGGTCGATCAGCACACCGAAGTGCGCGCGCGCGGTCAGCTTGCCCTGGCGCTGCAAGGTCGTGAACGCGGTCATCGTCTCGGGGTCGGTCCAGGCGTCAAGGAAGGTCGTGATGCCCTGCTCACGCATGGCCGCCAGCGCCTTGCCGGAGGCGGCCAGGTTCTCGGCCACCGTCAACGGCGGCAGCAAATTCATCGCCAGGTCCTGGGCCGCGTCTTCGAGCAGGCCAGTGGCCTGCCCCGCCGCATCGCGCACGATCTTGCCGCCGGCCGGGTCAGGGGTAGCAGCCCCGATCCCGGCGCTCGCGATGCCATTCGTGTTGAGCAGCGCCGAATGCCCGAACGATGAGCGCACGATGATGGGGCGCTGGGTTTCCAAGGTATCGAGCGTGGCGGCGCTGGTGGCCACGCCGTCCGGCTGCATCCCTTGCTGGAACCAGTTGACCACCACCATCCAGCGCGCCGGATCCTTGTTTGCATCCTGGTCCAGGCACGCCTGGATACGGGCTTGAAACTGCGGCACCGTCAGCGGCAGGTAATCGAGGCTGCAATTGAGCAGGCGGCTGCCACCCGATTGCGGGTGCATGTGCGCGTCGATCAGGCCCGGCATCAGCATGCGGCCGTGCAGGTCGATGACGCGCGTGCCCTTGCCGGCCAGTCTGGCGGCGCCGGCATCGTCCCCGACATACACGATGCGCCCGGCCCGCACAGCCAGCGCCTGGTGTACGCTGTCGCGGGCATCGACCGTGTAAATGATACCGTTGCGATACAGCGCGTCGGCCGGCGGCGCGGCCACCGCACCGCTTGCGCAGGCCAGCAGCGAGGCGGCCAGCAAAAAACCTCTCGTCATGGTGGTTTTCTGCTTGATTGGTCAGCGTTCGGGCTGCGCCAGCGCTGCGTTGATCGCCGCTACCAGCTGCGGATCGTCCGGCGTGACATCGGGATTAAAGCGTGCCACGACCTCACCGGCGCGATTGACGAGGAATTTTTCGAAATTCCACAACACGTCGGCAGTGTTCTCGCGCTGCATGCCGTAGTTCTCCAGCTTCTTGGCAAACGCGCCGTCGTGCGTATCGATGGCGACCGGCTGGGCGCTTGTGAGCGCCTGGTACAGCGCGTGCGTCGCCGGACCCTTGACCACCAGCTTCTGGGCCAGCGGGAACGACACGCCATAATTAAGCGAACAAAATGACGAGATTTCTTCGTTGCTGCCCGGTTCCTGCGCGCCGAATTCGTTGGCCGGAAAACCGATCACGACCAGGCCCGCGGCGTGCTTCTCGGTGAACAGCTTTTCCAGACCTTCGTATTGCGGCGTCAGGCCACACTTCGATGCGACGTTGACCAGCAGGCGCACCTGGCCCGCATACGCGGCCAAACTGGTTTGCGTGCCATCCATGCCGGTGAACGGGACTTGCTCGATTGCTGTACTCATCTTGCCTCCATTGATTGATCGCGTGTATTCGGTTAAAGCGGCAGCGTCACTGTATCCTGTCCGGCCAGGCTGCGCGAGTTCGCATTGGTGCGAAACACGATCGGCTGCTCGATCACCTGCGCGCTGGCAGAGCCTGGCTGGCTGGCAAAGCGTATCACCTGGTCGATCTTGTCACGGTTGGGCGACTTTGAACATACCGGGTCGGTGGCCGCAGCGTCGCCCGCCAGCATGAACGCCTGGCAGCGGCAGCCACCCAGGTCGCGCGCTTTTTCGTCGCAGCTGCGGCACGGTTCCTGCATCCAGTCGTCGCCGCGGTAGGCGTTGAAGGCGGGGCTGTCGCGCCAGATCTCGCCCAGCGCCATCTCGCGCACGTTCGGCAAATTCAGTCCCGGCAGGTCGCGCGCATTGTGACACGGCAGCGCCACCCCATCGGGCGCCACGCCCAGGAACACGGCGCCCCAGCCGCTCATGCAGGCTTTCGGGCGATCCTCGAAATAATCGGGCACCACGAACAGCAGTTTGCAGGCGTCGCCGATGCGCGCGCGGTAGTCGGCCACCACGCGCTCGGCCTCGCGCACCTGCGCCAAGGTCGGCATCAACTGGGCGCGGTTCTTCATCGCCCAGCCGTAGTACTGGGTATTGGCCAGTTCCAGGTACTCGGCGCCCAGCGCCAGCGCCATCTCGATGATCTTGTCCACGTGCGGCAGGTTGTAGCGATGCAGCACACAGTTCAGCACCATCGGGTAGTCGTACTGCTTGATCAGCTTTGCCACTTTCAGCTTCAGGTCGAAGGTCCTGGTGCTGCTCAAAAAATCGTTCAGCTCTTTGGTCGAATCCTGGAACGACAGCTGGATGTGGTCCAGGCCGGCGTTCTTCAGCGCGCCGATGCGCGCTTCGTTCAGGCCCACGCCGGACGTGATCAGGTTGCTGTAAAAGCCGAGGCGGCGGGCTTCCGCCACCAGTTCTTCAAGGTCGTCGCGCACCAGGGGCTCGCCGCCCGAGAAGCCGAGTTGCACAGCGCCGAGCGCGCGCGCTTCGCGCATCACGCGCACCCATTCACCGGTGCTCAATTCATTTTTCACGCCGTCGTAATGCAGCGGGTTGTAGCAGAACGCACAGTGCAGCGGGCACTGGTAAGTGAGCTCGGCGAGCAGCCAGTACGGCGGCGCAACAGGCGTGGGCGTCATCACACGATCCATTTCTGCTGGACTGCATGTTCCAGCAAGCCTTCGATGTCGGCGCGCAGGCCGCTGGCCTGGAATTTCTCCTCCAGAGTCGCGACGATCTGGTCGACCGTGGTGGCGCCATCGCAGCATTTCAAAATTTCGCCGGCGCTGGTATTGAGCTTGACCATGCCTTCCGGGTACAGCAGCACATACGCTTGCTGGACCTCTTCATACTGGAGGCGAAAGTGGCGGCCGATGGCCGGGGTGGCGGGGATGGTCATGCGGGATACGCCTTGTCGATCGCATCGAGCATGGCCCACAGGATGTCGAGCTTGAATTTCAGGATGCCCAGCGCGTGCTCCTGCTGCGCGCGGGTCGTAAAATAAGCGAGCGTCACGGCCAGGCCGTGTTCGACATCGCGCTGCGCCAGCGGGATGCGGGTGCGAAAGTAGGTCAGGCCCTGCTCCTCCACCCACGGATACTGGCTCGGCCAGCCAGCCAGCCGGTCCTTGTGGATCTGCGGCGCGAACATCTCGGTCAGCGACGAACAGACGGCTTCCTGCCACGGCGAGCGGCGCGCAAAATCGACGTAGGCGTCGCAGGCAAAGCGCACCGCCGGCACCACGTGCTGCAGCGACCAGAGTTCGGCGCGCGCGATGCCGGCCGCTTCGCCCAGCTGGGTCCACGCCTCCATGCCGCCCTGCGCGTCGCCCTGGTAATCGTCGTAGCCGTCATGGTCGAGGATGCGCGCGATCCACAGCCGGCGCGTGGCGCGGTCGTCGCAATTCGAGAGGATGGCCGCATCCTTTTTCGGGATGATGAACTGGTAGTAGAACCGGTTCGCAATCCAGCCGCGAATTTGGGCTGGCGAGCATGCTCCCGCGTTCATGCGCAGGTTGAACGGATGGTGGATGTGGTAGCGCTTGCCCATGGCGCGCAGCTGCTGCTCGAATTCGATGCGCGACCAGGGTTGGATGTCGGGTGTGCTCATACGCTGATGTCCATGCCGTCGAACGCGACCTCGATGCCGTGCGCCGCCAGCTCAGCGCGTTGCGGCGAGTCCTCGCGCAGGATCGGGTTGCTGTTGTTAATGTGGATGAGAATCTTGCGCCGCGCCGGCATGCGGTCGAGCAGCGCGATCATGCCGTCCGGGCCGGATTGGGCCAGGTGGCCCATCATGCGCGCGGTCTTTTTCGACAGGCCGAGCGTGATCATTTCGTCGTCGCTCCAGCAGGTGCCGTCGACCAGCAGCACATCGGCTTGCCGCATCGCCGCTTCCACCGCCTCGGTCACCTGGCCCAGGCCCGGCGCATAGAACACGCGCGCGCCGCTGGCGCTGTCCTGCAGCATCAGACCGATGTTGTCGCCCGGGTGCGGGTCGTCGCGGTGCGGAGAATATGGCGGTGCCTTGCTCAGCAAAGGCACCGCCAGGAAGGTGGTATTGGCCAGCGGCGCAATGGTCAGCGCAGCGCCATCGATGGCGAGCGGATGCGCGTCGACACCGCAGTAATGCCCCAGCACGCGGGTGATCGGCAAGGCGTGCGCCAGATCTGCCAGCACCTGCGCGCTTGCGTACAACGGCAAGGGGCTGCCACGTTCGCGCAGCATCAGCAAACCGGTGACGTGGTCGATCTGCGCGTCCATCAACAGCACCGCCGCAATGCCGCTGTCGCGCACCAGGCGGGCGGGCTGCAAGGCCGGGTTGGCGCGGATTTGCACCAGGATGTCGGGAGATGCGTTGATCAATACCCAGTCGACGCCGTCGTCGCTGACGGCGATGGACGATTGGGTACGGCTGACGGCGTTGATGGTGCCATGACGCACGCCGTCACAATTAAAGCAGTTGCAGTTCCATTGCGGGAAACCGCCACCTGCCGCTGAACCGAGAACGCGAATTTTCACTGCAGATGCCTTTCGGGAAGCAAGTGCCATCGGCACTTGCCATCTTCAACATGAACCTTGGGAATCAACGGTTCGAGATGTACATCGTGATTTCGAAACCGAGGCGGACGTCGACTGCTTGCGGTGTTTGCCAGATCATGGGGGAACTCCTTCAATGTGGATAAATACGTCGGTGGCAGGCGAGAAAACCTGTGCTCTTATTGTGACGGAATTAACATTTATTTGCTGATCGCACGCAACGGGCGTGTGAGCCGGCGAACCAAGTGTGCAACATTTCCAGCAAATAATCGATAGTTGTTGACAGTATTGACAACAGAAAATACAGTTTCATTTTAACGACAGACGTTCCACTGAGAGAAACGCTGCGTTAATCAGGTGCATGTACGCCGGCCATTCTGGCCGCCGCATCCCGCCCAAGGAGACAGTTTCAATGAAAAAAAGCATCCTCACGCTGGCCGTTCTGAGTGCTGGTATGAACACCGCAATGGCCCAGTCGAATGTCACCATCTACGGCATCGTCGATGCCGGTATCACCCATGTCACCAACGACAGCGGCAACCGCACCACGGTCGAAGCCGGCCAGATGCAGGTGTCGCGCTGGGGCTTCAAGGGCCTCGAAGACCTGGGCGGCGGCGTCAAGGCCCGCTTCGGCCTGGAAGGCACCCTGCTCAACGACACCGGCGGCGCCGGCGTGGGCACCGGCACGCCGTCGAACACCAGCCTGTTCGACCGCGAAGCCACGGTCGGCCTGATCAGCAATTACGGCTCGATCGATATCGGCCGCCAGAACATTTTGGGCGTGCAGTCGGTCGGCATGGCCGATCCAATGGGCCTGGCCTTTGCCGCCACCAGCCCGAACGTGCTGTTCTCGGCGATGAACAACTCGGCCGTCTACGGCGCGTATGGCGCCAACAACGGCGGCACCGCGCTGCGCCAGAACAATTCGGTGCGCTACATCTCGCCGAACTGGAAAGGGCTGACCTTTGCGCTGATGCGCGCACTCGGCGAGCAGCCGGGGAATATCCAGAAAAGCTCCTACGCCGCTGTTTCGGCACTGTACGCAGAGGGACCGTTCTCGGTCGGTGGCGCCTACGCGCGCCTGAAGAACAACCTCGATTCCGACCTGCTTCACTCGCACGCATTCGGCATCAAGTACACCTGGCCGACGGTCGTGCTGAAATCGACCTATTCGCAGAACAAGCTCGACAGCACGCGCCGCAAGATCAGCGTGTTCGGCGTCGGCGCCGATTTTCCCGTCACGCCAGCCATTACGCTTACCGCCGCCTTTTACAACACCAAGCGCTCTGGTGACGCCAGCGACAAGTCGCAGCAACTGATCGGCATTGCCAAGTACGCGTTCAGCAAGCGCACCTCGGCCTACCTGTCGATCGGCCGCGCCACCACCGACACCGTCGTCACCGCCACCCAGATCAACCTGGCGCAGGGCTTCGTGGCGATCGGCAGCGACAAGGCGAACCGCGTCACCAGCGGCGTGATCCATTACTTTTAATTAGCCCAGCGGCGCGCGCTGCTCCAGCGCGCGCCACTGCACCTTGCCGGTCGCCGACTTGGGCAAGGTGCGACAGAATTCCACCACGCGCGGGCACTTGTAGGCGGCCATGTTGTCATGCGCCCAGTCGATGATGTCCTGCGCACTCACCTGCCCCATCCCATCCTTGAGCGCGACCACCGCTTTCACGCTCTCGCCGCGACGCGCATCGATGCACGCCACCACGCACACCTCGCGGATCGCCGGATGGCGGTACATCAGCGCCTCCACTTCGGCCGGCCAGACTTTATAGCCGGCCGCGTTGATCATCCGTTTGAGCCGGTCCACCATGAAAAAATAGCCGTCGTCGTCGACGCGGGCCAGGTCGCCGGTGCGCAGGTAACGCTTGCCGTCGAGGGTGACGAAGGCCTCGGCAGTGGCCGCTGGATTGTTCCAGTAGCCGCGCATGAGCTGCGGCCCGTGCACCACGATCTCCCCCACCAGACCGGGCGCCAGTTCGGTCAGCGCTTCGGGGTCGACCACGCGCGCATCGACATCCTGGATCGGGATGCCCAGGCACTGCCGCTTCGGCTTGTGCACCGGGTTGACGTGGGTCGGCGCGATGGTCTCCGACATGCCATAGCCCTCCACGTAGGGGATGCCGAGCAGGTCCTGCAGCTTGGCGGCGATTACATCCGGCATGGCGGCGCCGCCGCCGCTGATGCGCGTGAGGCTGGACAGATCGTAGAGGTCGATGCGCGGGCTCGATAGCAGGTCAACCACCATCGTCGAAATCAGCTGCACGGCGTTGACATGGTGCCGGCGGATCAATTCGGCCGCGGTATCGCGGTCCCAGCGCGCCATCAGCACAATGGTCGCGCCGCTGAAGATGGGCCCGTTCATCCCGCCCTGCATGCCGGTCACATGAAACAGCGGCAGCACCGACAGCGCGATCACATCCTGCTGTGCGCCGAACCACTGCACGCCGGCCAGCGCGTTGTACATGACACTGGCGTGCGTGTGCATGCAGCCTTTCGGGTGGCCGGTGGTGCCGGAGGTGTAGGGCATGACGCACAGGTCGCCGGGACCGGCCGTCATCGGCCCGGGCGCGGGCGCACAGGCGAGGATGTCAGACCAGAGGGCAACGCCGTCTCCGGTGATCCGTTCGCGCGGCGCGGCAACCTGCGCCGGCACGTTCAAGTCGGTCGGCACCGTGAGGTAGTCGGCATACGCCGCCACCACGATATGGCGCAGGCCAAGCTGCGTCACCTGGGGATACAAGTCCTGCGCGGTGATGATCGTGGTGGCGCCGGTGTCAGTAACGTAGTGGCGCAGTTCTTCGGCCAGGTTCATCGGGTTGACCGGCACCACCACCGCGTTGGCGCGCAGGATCGCATAGTAGGCCAGCATGAACTGCGGACTGTTTTGCAGATAGAGCAGCACGCGCTCGCCGGCCTGGACGCCGCAGGTACCTTGCAGATAGCCGGCCAGGCGCTCGGCCTGGTCGAAAAAGGCGGCGTAGCTGATCGGGGTGTCGTAGAAGATTGCCAGCGGCTTGTCCGGATAGCGGCGCGCCGCCACTTCCAGGTTGTAGAACAGGTTCGTTTGCGGAACCGTCAGGTGGTGTGGCACGCCAGGCGGCCAGGATGCGTGGTGGGGTGCAAGCATGAGAGCGCGCTCCAGTCGACTGCAATGCGAAACCGCGTTTTATTCTAGCAGCGATAATAGGGGCAGTAAATGCCAATTCCTTGACATATGCCGGCCGGGTGTTTTACTTTGCAAAACATGGACAATAAAATCGAATCGGATGATCCCGCGCTGCCGCCAGGCTTCGAGCGTCTGCGCCGCGGCGGGCCGTTCATGGCGGGTCTCGGACCGCTGTACTGCCGCCGCAGCGACGGGCACATCGTCATCGCGCTGCGCATCGACGCGCGCCACACGAATATGCGCGGTATCGCGCATGGCGGCATGCTGGCCACGCTAGCCGACGGCGCGCTCGGCATCGGTCTCACCTTGGCCTGCGACGACAAGCTGTCGTTCGTGACGGTCAACCTGAGTACCGATTTCGTTGCGGCGGCGCGGCCCGGCGATTGGGTCGAGGCGCATATCGACATCCAGCGCGTGGGCAAGCGGATGGCGTTCGCGAACTGCTATTTGCTGGTGGGGGAAGAACGGATCTTGCGGGCCAGCGGCGTGTTTGCGGTAATGGCGCCGCTGACCGCCGCGCAACTGGCGGCGGGGTAAGCACATTTTTGTCACTACCTGTAGCGGCTCGCCCTTGAAATGGGCGGTGCTCGCATGGACGCGTTTTACGGCGCAGATAAAGTGCAAACGACGGAAAGCCATCCTCACGCCGCCTGCAAATGAAAACCACGCCGATGCTGACAGGCCGCTTCCGACCCAGGCAGTGTAAAAACGCAAAAACGATGCAGAGCAGATATGGCGCCATCAGAGGCGCAGCGCTATTCCTCCAGGTAGATCGTCGCCTGTCGCAGCAGCAGTTTCCAAGTGCCCGACGCATCGCTCCAGATTTCCGTAGTACGGCGGCGCAACTGCTTGCCGGCCATCTTGGCATGGCCCTGGGGCTTGAGGCTTTCCTCCCCCATCAGCACGACCTGGTGTTCGCCCATGCGAGCCGCATATTCGACGGCGCGATCCAGGCTGGCGTAATCAATCAAGCCCGTTTTCAGGTTGGCGACTGCATCGCGCTTGCGGGCAATCTTGTTGTAGGGGTTGTTTACCACGGCCTCGTCGTCGAACATGCTCTCGAACACCGCCACGTTCTTGCCCAGAATCGCCTGGTCGAAGCGTTCGGTCGCTTTCAGGGCAGACGCAATTTTCGGAATCTTGACCGCCTGCTCTGCCTGCGGGGTTGTGGCTACCCACGCCGCATGCGCGGGCAGAACCAGGCTACACAACAGGATAAACAGCGCGTTCTGAGCTTGCATGGTCAGATTCCTCGTTGAGATGGCGGTTCAGACGGGTGGCAGCGCCGGCCCGGCCAGTCTGACCATCATACGCGCTTGGCACCGGCAGAGACGCCGCCGTTTGCAATTGGCGCAAGCGGCGCAAATCGTCCATTGAAGCAAATTTGCCGTGTGTTCTGAAGTAATATGGCGGCGCAAGCTTGTCCGGGCCGACTGCGTGAAGGCGTTGCCTGGACAAATCGACCCCGGTTGTGAAATTGGCATGGCAGCATGCAGCGGTGCCCATCACTGGGCCCGCCCGCTGCAGTCACACGGCTTTACGGTCAAACTGATTGCGCCCCATTTCGTCAACCGTACGTCATGAGTAATAAAACAGGTCGAACCGGCGCTGACAGAACCCGAGAATGTCTGAGGCGTCCAAGTCCGTCAAAACGGATATTCAGCTTTGTGTCGAGCCACCTATGATTTTTCCGCAGCATCAGCACAAAGCTTCTTGAACAACACTATGTCGAAATAGCCAACGTGCACCGTGCCAACTAAGGCAAGCACGACAATGCCTATAAATATCATCATCATATCTATTTATCATTTTTTAAAGGTACGGTTTTGGCCGAATCTCGCCGCTCGCTGCCCAGGGCAGCTGCGACCATTAACGAATGGTCATGCGTTGTCAACCGCCGAGCTTTGGCCCAACTTTGATTCTACTTTGCGAACTCGTGCACCTAATGCGACTACAGGCGTTTGTGACAAAAAAATGATGCCGATAGCGAATGCAAAAATTGCAAGCGTGGACATCTCGCCCTCAATGCGCTGACCCACCTAACTACCCCCAAGGCCCATCAAAAAAGCGCCCACCGCAATCATAAGTTTGGAAAACATGAAATCCCTATAGTGGTTATAGTCGACCAAGCAGTATAGTTTAGGCAACTAAGCTGTGTCGATATCGATTTGTGCGAATGACTGGTTTTGGATGAAAGCGGAAGTGGGCCGTGAGCCATTGCACCGGTCAGCTACACGCGTGCGAGGCCCCGCCATCGAGGCAATTTTCGTGTTTTATAAGGGTTGGTACAGCAATGGCAAGACATCATCGCCCGATTGTCCAGACCCAAACGAGATAATGTCCACGGCCTTCGGGTGCTTGCAGTTAACGCGAGTAAGTCACGACACAATGCGAGCCGACGCCGACGATTGCAAGCGCATTTGCCGATAGCGCGGGCGCCAGTTCATTTGCAGGTAATGCAAGCCGAAAACGGCATCGAACGCGAGTCCGTTCCTTTTTCAAACGCCGCCGTTACAATGCTCCGCAAAACCGTCACCCCGGCGAAAGTCGGGGCCGATACTGTGCTTGCGTTGATGCGGCGTTGGCGGCTTTCAGGACGTTGGCGGCAAGCGCGTTGCGCGCAATCTTACGACTCAAGCCGCTTCGCGATCTCGAGCAGGCGCGGCCTGGCCTCGTCCAGCAAGAACTGCTGCGACACGCTCGACGCCGGCCCGCCGCAGTTAATCGACATCAGCTGGCTGCCGCCGATCGGATAGAACCCCACCGCGATGCCATTCACGTCCTTTTGCCACTCGCCGAACGAGGTCGCGCAGCCGAACTGCTCGTAATCCTTCAAACCCTTGGCCAGTGCATCGCGCATGGCAGTGTAGGCCAGTTCGTCGAGCTCCTGGCTGCGGCTGAGGATCTCCTTGCGTTCCTGCTCGCCCGCCTTGACCAGGTAGGCGCGCCCGATCGCCGAGGCAGCCAGCGGCATGCGCGAGCCGACCTGCAGCGACAGCGACAACGCGGCCGTGCTGCGGCACACCTCGACGTAGATCATCGACAGGCGGTCGCGCACCGCGATCGACACCGTGGTGCCAGAAAAATCGGCCAGTTCCTGCATCATCGGGCGCGCCATCTGGCGGATATCCAGGCGCGCCAGCATCGAGCTGCCCAGCGCCAGCGTGGCGGTGCCAAGGGTGAACTTGCCGCCCGCCTCCACCTGCAGCAGATAGCCCAGGCGCGTGAGCGTGTAGGTAAACCGCGTGACGGTGGACTTGGGTAGGCCGCAGCGTTCGGCGATCTGCTGGTTCGACAGGCTTTTGTCCGCAGCACGGAAGCAGGCCAGCACTTCCAGCCCGCGCGCCAGCGCCGTGATGAAGTAGCGCTCCTCGTTGCTGCGCGCCAGATCGGCGGGCGCGGAGCCTTCCTGATTGATGTCGCTATCTTGCATAAATTACCTTATAGTCCATAAACACGGCGCCCCGCCACCAAGACGATCACGCGCGCAAATCGTTGCCGTGCACACCAAAATATCGTATTCTTTTTCCAAGTTCCATTTTACATGGCTTGGTTTTGCTTGGCAAAACCCATCTCAGGTCAAGGAGACGTCCCCACCGCGCACCATAAGCGTATTCGACAGGAAACACCGCGGCACAGACCGCTTCCACCGGATACAGGAAGTACCCATAAAAACCAATGGAGACAAGACCTTGGAACTTTTTTTTCAGCAGTTACTCAACGGGCTGACGCTGGGCGGCGTCTATAGCCTGGTGGCGCTTGGCCTCACCCTCGTCTACGGGATTTTGCACGTGCCCAATTTTGCGCATGGTGCGTTCTACATGGCCGGCGCCTTTGTCGCGTTTTACCTGATCAGCAGCCAGGGCCTGAATTACTGGGTGGCCATGGCTGGCGCCGCGGCGGCGGTCGCGCTCATCGCCGTGCTGTCCGAACGGCTGGTGTTCCACCCCCTGCGCAATGCGCCCTACCTGCACCACATGATCGCATCGATCGGCATCCTGCTGTTTCTCGAGTCCGGGGCGCAGGCACTGTGGGGCGCCGACTTCCACCGCCTGCAGACGCCCTACAACAACATCATCGAACTGGCTGGACTGACCCTGCCGGCCCAGCGCGTGCTGATCATCGTCGCCGCGTTCGTGCTGGTCGGATTGCTGCAACTGTTCCTGAAAAAAACCATCGTTGGTGCGACCATCGTGGCCATGGCGCAGAGCCGCGACGGCGCCGCGCTGGTCGGCATCGACGCCAACCGCGTGGCCATGCTGACGTTTGCCATCTCCGGCGCGCTGGCCGGCATGGCGGCGGTGTTGTATGCGCCGATCAACCTTGTCTACACCTCGATGGGCAGCCTGGTGATCACGAAGGCCTTCGTCATTATCGTCCTGGGCGGCATGGGCAGCGTGCCCGGCGCAATTGCCGGTGGCCTGATCATCGGCTTTGCCGAAGCGTTTGGCGCCTTTTATATTTCGACCGACTACAAGGACATCATCGCCTTCGTGCTGCTGGTGGTGATCCTGTCGTTCAAGCCCGAAGGCCTGTTCAGCAAGGGGGCGCGCTGATGCGGCTGTCCCCACAACTCGGCTGGAGCGCCCTGCTCCTGGGCGCGCTCGCCTTTCCTTACCTGGCCGGCAACGACTACCACCTGACCGTGATGTCGACCGCCTATATCTACGCCATCGCCACCGTCGGCCTGAACCTGATCACCGGTTACACCGGCCAGTTCAACCTGGCCCACAGCGGCTTCATGGCGGTGGGCGCCTACACGGTCGGCATCCTGACGGTGGACCATGGCTGGCCATTCTGGCCGGCGTTCGCGCTGTCCGGCGTGGTCGCTGCCATCCTTGGCCTGTTCGTCGGGCTGGTGTCGCTGCGCCTGAAAAGCCATTTCTTTTCGATCTTTACGCTGTGCGTCGGCTACATCATGTTCCTGCTGATCGAGAAATGGGAAAGCCTCACCCACGGCACGGTCGGCATCATCGGCATCCCGGCGCCGGGCGCCATCGGGCCTCTCGACTTTACCGAAGCGCGCCCGCTGTATTACCTGGTGCTGTTCTTCCTGGTGGCCAGCCTGTGGATCATGCACCGCATCGTCCACTCGCTGCTGGGTCGCACCTTCGTCGCGATCCGGAATGGCGACCACCTGGCAGAGGCGCTCGGCATCAACCTGATGCGCAATAAACTGCTGGCCTTCATGCTGTCGGTGTTCTTTGCCGGCCTGGCCGGCGGCCTGTACGCGGGCTATGTGCGCTTTCTCGGCCCAGGGATTGCCGGCGTCGAGCATACCTTCGACATGACCATGTACATGCTGGTCGGCGGCATTGGCACCCTGCTCGGGCCGTTGCTGGGCGCGATTGCCGTGCCGTGGCTGACGCAGTACCTTCAAGTGCTGCAGGATTATCGCTTCGTCGTCTTCGGGCCGCTGCTGGTGGTCCTGGTGATCTTCGTGCCGCACGGCGTGGTGGGGTCGTGGCTGCGCTGGCGCCGGCGCCGCGTGGCGCCAGCGAGCCCGGTGCCGGCAGCAAGCCAGGAAGGAGCGCGCCATGCTCGCGGTTAGCAAGCTCACGCGCCAGTTCGGCGGCCTGAAAGCCGTGAACGACGTCAGCATCGATTTCGAGCGGGGCGCGATCAATGCCATCATCGGCCCGAACGGCGCCGGCAAGACCACATTTTTTAATCTGATCAGCGGCGCACTGGCGCCCAGCTCGGGGCACATCGTCTTCAACGGCCAGGACGTGACGGGCCTGCGCGCCGACCAGGTGGCGCGCCTGGGCGTGGCGCGCACCTTCCAGAGCACCACGCTGTTCGACAGCGCCACGGTGCTGGACAACCTGATCGTCGGCCACCGCCTGCGCACGCGCGCCAATCTGGTGGACGTGATCCTGGGGACGCAAAGGCTGCGCGATGAGGAACGAATCTGCCGCGCCAAGGCGCGTGCGGCGCTCGACTTCGTGGGGCTGGCGCACCTCGAGCAGCGCATCGCCGGCGACATTTCGCAGGAAGAAAGGAAACGCGTCGCCTTCGCGCTGGCCCTGGCCACCGACCCGGTGCTGCTGCTGCTCGATGAGCCGGCCGGCGGCGTGAATCCCGAAGAAACCGCGGGTCTGGCCGCGCTGATCCGCAAGATGGCCGACAGCGGCCTGACCATCTGCCTGATCGAACACAAGATGGACATGATCATGAACCTGGCCGACAAGATCCTGGTGCTGAACTATGGTGAAAAGATCGCCGAAGGCACGCCTGCCGACATCCGCGCCAACCCGGCGGTCATCGAAGCCTACCTGGGGAGCGAACATGCTCACGCTTGAGAATGTATCGCTGTCGTACGGCAGCTTCCGGGCGCTCGACAAGGTCACCCTGCACGCGCGCGAAGGCGAACTGGTGGTGCTGCTCGGGTCGAACGGTGCCGGCAAAAGTTCGCTGTTTCTCACCATGAGCGGCTTGCACAAGGCCGCCGCCGGCAGCATCCGCTTTGGCGCGCAGGAACTCACGGGGCGCAAACCGTCGCAAATCGTCGCCGACGGGCTGGTGCACTGCCCAGAGGGCCGCAAACTGTTTCCCGGCATGTCGGTGCTGAAGAATTTGCTCCTGGGTGCCTACGTGCACCGGCGCGACCAGGCCGGCACCCGCCGCTCGCTCGAGGAAGTGTTTGCGTTGTTCCCCATCCTGGACGAAAAAAAGAACGATGCGGCCGGCTCGCTGTCCGGCGGCCAGCAGCAGATGGTGGCCCTGGCGCGCGCGCTGATGGGGCGACCGAAAGCGCTGCTGCTCGACGAACCGTCGCTGGGCCTGGCGCCGCTGGTGGTCAAGCAGATGTTCGAGATCATTGCGCGCATCAACCGGGCCGGCACCACGATCCTGCTGGCCGAACAGAATGCGTACGCGGCGCTGAACATCGCCAGCCGCGCCTACGTCCTCGAGCAGGGCCGCATCGTGCTTGAAGGCGGACGCGAAGAATTGCTGAACAATGCGCAGGTGCGCAGAGCATATATCGGGGCTTGACCTTTGGAGCGTAAGACTCCGCATTCGTAGCACAACAATCAGGAGACAACCATGAAATTGCAAACGAAGATACTGCTGCTCGCCGCCAGCCTCGCCGCGATCGGTAGCGCCCACGCCCAGGAAGTCATCAAGATCGGCTTTTCTGGCCCGCTCAGTGGAGGCGCCGCTCTCTACGGCAAGAACGTGCTGAGCGGAATGGAGATGGCGGCCGCCGAAATCAACGCCAAGCCGCTCGACATCGGCGGCAAGAAATACAAGGTCGAAATCGTCCCGCTGGACGACAAGTACAACCCGAGCGAAACCGGCATCAACGTCCAGCGCCTGGTGCAGCAGCATAAAACCGCGGCCGTGCTGGTACCGCACTCGGGTGGTGTCTTCGCCGTCCAGGCGTTCAACGAAAAATCGAAGGTGCTGCTGCTGGCCTACACCAGCCTGCCGCAGGTGACCGAGCGCGGCAACCAGCTGACCATCCGCATCCCGCCCGATTTCACCGGCTACGTGGTGCCGTTCACCAAAGCGATGATGGCGCGCTTCGGCAAGAACATCGCGTTTGCAACCGGCGACCACGACTACGCCAAGGCCTGGACCGCCGCCTTCAAACCGGCCTGGGAAGCGGCCGGTGGCAAGGTGGTCGGCGAAAACCCGATGTCGTACAACAAGGCGGCCGACTTCTACAGCGGCGTCTCGCGCGTGCTGCAATCGAAACCGGACGTGCTGCTCATCGGCGGCGCCTCGGAGCCGACCGCGCTGGTGGCGAAACAGGCGCGCGAACTGGGCTTCAAGGGCGGCTTCGTGGTGCTGGACCAGGCCAAGCTCGACGAGATGGCCAAGGTCACCGGCGGCTACGCCCAGCTGGAAGGCGCAATCGGCGTGATGCCGCTGGCCGGCGACGACCGCCCTTCCCCGACCGCGTTCACGGCGCGCTATCACAAGCTGTATCCGGGCAAGGACCCCAGCACCGAAGTGAGCCTGAATTATTCCGCCGTGCACGCAACCATTGTCGCGATGAAACTGGCCGGCACGACCACCGATGCGGTCGCCATCCGCGCGCAGATGGACAAGGCCTTCAGCACCTTGCCCAAGGAGATCAACCCGAACGAGATCGAGGGCTTGACCGACAAGGGTGGCACGGTGGCCAACACCATCATTGCCGTGGTGGAACAGGGCAAGCTGAAGGGCCAGTTCCTGCGCGCGACCGAGTCGGCCAAGAACTGAACCTGGTCAACCGCCTGTGCCGTACAGCGGGTTCGGCGTGACGTAGACCGGGATGCGCCGCGCCAGCAGGCCCGGCGGCGCTACCTGGTTCAGGTGGAACGTGGCGACATTCGGGCTGACCTGGAAGTTCCAGGTGAAGGCCTGGTCGCCGGCGATGAACCGGACCGTGTCACCGCTGGTGACGTTGACCCAGCGGGTGGCGGGTGTGATGGCAATCACGCGCTCTCCCGGCTGCACTGCGGCCTGATCGATCACGGGCATACCGAGCAAATCGATGCGCGGCGACACCGGGTACGCGGTACCGCCCGCGCAACCGGACAGCGCTGCCGCCGCGGCCACGGCGGATAAGTATGGATAAACATGCGGGATGGTCATGGCGCCCTCCTGAGCGACAGTAGACTGCACTGCAACCGAATAGAACTGAGTTGGATTCCGAGGGGCGTTATTTGTTCCTCATGATGAGGCAGCCGCCAGTTTGCCAGGTCGCGCAACCATGCGCGCACAAGTCCCGTGCATGGCCTGGGAAAAATAAGGCGTCTGGCCCGTGACTGCGGGAACAAACTTCAGCGGTCCATGAACCAGGCCCGCGTCACTGCGTCAGCCGCGAAAAACGATTCGATGCGCAGTTCGTGCAAGGTCACATCGCGTGGCGTGCCAAGCGTGGTGATGGTGGTGAATAAATGCAATTCGACGCCGTCCTTGCGCAGCGCCACCGGCAGGAAGGGCAAACCGGCCTGGTCAGCCGGGGACACCGCGCCGTCCAGCGCGCCATCGGTCAGGGCAGGCAGTTCGGCAAGCAGGCAGGTCGCTTCGCTCCCGGGTCCATCGCTCACCGCTTCGCGCTGGATCCATTGCAGCAAATCCGGCCCCACCTCGCGCCAGTTGACGAGATACGGGCGCACGCCGGCCGGATCGAGCAGCAGCTTCACCACATTGACGCCGCCTGGCATCGCCTGTTCATCCGGCATGTCGAGCAGCCATTTGACGAGATCTGCGGCCGGCTGGTTGCTCCTCTGAAGATTCCACAGGCGATCCACGACCAGCGCCGGGAACGGTGCGTGATTGGCAAGCATCATCTCAAGCGCTTGGCGGGCCGTCGCCAGCTCGGGATCGCTGAGTTTGCGCTCCGGATAGGCGGGGCGTTTCCCGACATGGCCCAGGCGCGCCAGTGGTACGCATCGCCAGGCTACCGCGCCATTTTGCCACTGCGTCTGCGCAATGCAAGCAGCAATGTGTTCCTGGCGCCGGGCGTCGATGCGCATCACGCGGCCACGGATGTACTGCGCCGCGCGCCGTGACACAGCGACGGTTTACAACTCAGCTGCGTGCGCTGCAATAAATTCCCTGAACCATCGCTGGCCCGGGTGGGTCTCACTGCGACGATGCCAGATCAGGTGAAACACCATCTCCGGCAGTGCAACGGGTGGCGCAAACAGCGTCAGGCGATGACTTACCTGTGCGTGCAGCGCCACACGCTTGAGTATGGTCGCGCTCAGGCTGGTGCGCGCAACGACCTCCGGGACGGCGAATATTTGGGGCAAGGTCAAAGCGAGCCTGCGCTGCATGCCTTGTTCGGCAAGCGCCTGATCGACCAGTCCATGGCGCTGCCCTTCAGGCGACACGAGCACGTGCTGCAGGGCGAGATAGGCCTGCAGATCCATGGCGCGGCTGGCCGCTGCATGGCCGCTGGACACGATGGTCACGAATGCATCGCGGATTAGCGCGCGTGTCAGGATGCGCCCATCCGTATTGGCGGGCGACACGCCAATCGCGGCATCGATCATCCCGGCATCGAGCAAGTCGACCGCCGCGTTGCGGTCATTAAAGGCATGCACCTCCAGCGCTACGCCAGGCATGCTTTGTTCAAGTGCCGCCAGCAGCGCCGGCAACAGGACGATGGTCGGGTAATCCTGCAGTCCCAGTTTGAACGTCACCGTCGCGCTTGCAGGATCAAATACCGGCGGGCGGACCATTGCCGCTTCAATCTGGCGCAGCGCCGCGGCGAGCGGGACCGCCAGATCGCGCGCGCGAGGCGTGGGCAGCAAACCGCCAGCGCCACGCTGGAACAGGGGATCGCCCAACAGGGTGCGCAAGCGGGACAGCGCAGCACTCATGGCCGGCTGGCTCACGCCCACCTGGAATGCAGCACGCGTGACATTGCGCTCGTTCATCAATGCATCGAAAGCGACCAACAGATTCAAATCGATACCGTGAAAATCCATGGGGCGAATAAATAGATATATCGGTTATTTGTTGGACTGATTATAGCGTGCCGTTCACACTGCTGGCTCCTTCACCAGCGCAATCGGACCACCATGAACACTGCAATAACAGAATTGTCCCGTCAATTAGAGGCCGAACGCATCGCAGTCGAGACGCTGTATCGCGCATTCAGCGAGCACGACCCGGATCTCGTCGATGCCGTGCTCGCGCCAGACTGGGATGACATTCCGCTGGCGCCAGGCCAGGGGCCCGGCCCGGGCGGTATCAAGCCCATCATTCGCAGCCTTTGCGCCGCCATGCCAGACGTACAGATCGCCATCCACGACCTGATTCAGGTGCCAGGCAAGATTGGCGTGCGCGCCGAGATTATCGGCACCCATCTGGGCACGCTGTTCGGTATCGCGCCGACCGGAAAGAAGGTGCGCTTTCGCCTGCACGAGTTTCATACGCTCGCCAACGGCATGGTCACCACCACATGGCATATGGAAGACTGGTTTGGGCTATTCATGCAGCTTGGCCAGTTTCCGCCACAAGATTGATGCGCCGCGCGCTGTAGCGTCGATTCAGGTGACGCCGCGTTCCTTCAATTGAGCCAGCTGTTCTGACGACAGCCCAAGCAACGCTTGCAGAACATCGTTGGTTCCCTCCCCCAGTTGCGGCGGCGCGCTGCGCACCGGCAGCCGTTCGCCGTCGAACCTGTACGGCGAGGCCAGCACGCTGACACTACCCACTTCCGGGTGCGCCATCGTATTGACCAGGCCGCCGGCGACTGCCCGCTGCGAGGTCATCGCCTCGTGCAGGCCGGCCACTTCGCCGCATGGAATGCCGGCGGCAGTCATGCGCTGCAACAGGCCGGCACGCTGGCGGCTACCCAGTTCGCGCCGGATTTCCGGCATCAGTTCATCGCGATGCTGGGTGCGCGCGATGTTGGTCTTGAAGCGCTCATCTGCCGCGATATCCGGCCGTTCGATGACGTCGGTACAAAAGCGCAGGAACTGGCTGTTGTTCCCCACCGCGACCACCAAGGGACCATCGGCCGCCTCGTACACGCCATACGGCATGATCGACGGATGGCCATTCCCGAAGCGCGGCGGGTCATTCCCGCGCAACAGCGCTTCCAGGCCATAGTAGGCGGTGATCATCAGGCCGCAATCGAACAGCGCCATGCCGATGTGACGCCCCTTGCCGGTTTTCTCGCGCTCGTACAAGGCCGCCAGCACGCCCTGGGCGGCGTACATCCCGGTCATCATGTCAACCGCGGCGACGCCAAATTTCAGCGGCGGCTGGGTCGGTTCGCCGTTCAGCGCCATCAGCCCGGCCTCGCCCTGAATCACCAGGTCGTAACCGGGCCGCGCCGCTTCCGGCCCGGTGCGGTCATACCCGGTGATGGAGCAGTAAATCAGGCCCGGCTGTTCGGCACTGAGCGCGTCGTAACCCAGTCCCAGTTTTTCAATGTCGCCGAACTTGAAATTCTGGATCACGACATCGCTCTTTTTGACCAGGTCGCGCGCGATCTGCTGGCCTTCCGGCGTTTTCAGGTCGAGGCACACCGAGCGCTTGTTGCGGTTGACGCTGTTGAAATACGCGGTCTCGGTGGAGCCGATGCGCATGCCCCAGTCGCGCGTGTCGTCACCGCGCTCGGGGTGCTCGACCTTGATCACTTCGGCGCCCAGGTCGCCCAGCACCATCGCGCACCAGGGACCGGCCAGCACGCGCGACAAATCGAGCACGCGCACGCCGGCCAGCGGCAGTGAGGGTGGCAAGCCCAGGCTCATGCAGCTTCCCTGCTCAAGGTAATGTAGCGCTGCAGATGATGGTCTTCATCGCCCAGCTGGTGGTCGATCATCACCAGGCGCTTGGCGTAATGCGCCAGCGGCAGTTCCCACGTCATGCCGATGCCGCCATGGAGCTGGATGCATTCTTCGGCCACCAGCGTGCCAATGCGGCCGATACTCATCTTCGCGGCTGACAGCGCTTTTTCGCGATTGAGGCGGTCGCCGTCCAGCGCGGCGGCGGCGTTGATGACGCTTGATCTGGCCTGCTCCACTTCCAGCAGCAAATCGGCCATGCGGTGCTGCAGTGCCTGGAAGCTGCCGATCACCATCCCGAACTGTTTGCGCGTGCGCAGGTAGTCGAGGGTGGCTGCCTTGGCCGCCTCCATCGCGCCCAGGCTTTCGGCGCACAGGGCCAGCACGCCGCACCCAAACGCGCGCTCCAGCGTCGCATAACCCTGCCCCGCCTGGCCCAGCAAGGCATCCGCACCCAGCGTGAGGCCGTCGAAAGCCAGTTCGGCCACGCGCCCGCCATCGATGGTCGCGCTGCCAGTGACCGTCAACCCGGCCGCGCCGCGCGGCACCAGGAACAGCGAGATGCCCGCCTCCTCGTCGACCGCGCCACCGGTACGGGCCGAGATGACGAACAGGTCGGCCGCCTCGCCCTGCGCGACCACCGACTTGGCGCCGTTGACGATCCAGCCGTCGCCGCTGCGGACAGCGGTGGTGGTCACGCGCGTCATTTCGTAATGCGAGCCCGGCTCGTCGTGCGCAAAGGCGGCGATGACGCTGCCGTCGACAATGCCCTCCAGGTGCGCACGCTGGGCCGCGTTGCCGGCGTGGGCGATGGCTTGCGCGGCCAGCACGGCGCTGCCGAGTATCGGCTCGATGACCAGGCCGCGGCCCAGCGCTTCAAAAACGACGGCGATGTCGAAACCGGCGCCGCCGAAGCCGCCGTCTTCCTCGCGCACCAGGGCGCCCAGTACGCCCAGTTCGGCAAATTGCTGCCAGAACGTGGTGCTCATGCCCTCGGGCGTGGCGGCGATGCGGTCGCGCGCCTCGAAGGTGTACTGTTCGGCGATGAAGCGGTTCAGGCTGTCGGCGAGCATGCGCCGTTCTTCCGTATGTTCGAAATTCATGTGCGTGCCCTTACAGTCCGAGGATCATCTTCGAGATGATGTTTTTCTGGATTTCGTTGGAGCCGCCGAAGATCGACAGCTTGCGGTTGTTGAAGTACTGCGCCGCTGCGGCGCCGCCGAAGTCAAGCGGGTCGGCGACGAACGGGCGCGCCTGGATACCCATCGCGCGCCGCGCCAGCGACGAAATCTCCTGGCGGATCTCGGTGCCGCGAATTTTCAGCATCGAGCTTTCCGCACCCGGCGCGCCGCCGCCGGCCACCGCGGCGATCACGCGCAGGTTGGTCGTCTTCATGTTTTCCAGGTCGATCTCGACGCGTGCCAGCCGCGCGGCAAAGCTCGGATCCTCGATCAGCGGGCGACCGTTGCGGCGCTGCTGGCGCGCGATGCTTTTCAGGCGCACCAGCGCGGCGGTCGAAAAGCCGACGCCGGCGATATTGGTGCGCTCGTAGGTCAGCAGATACTTGGCGCAGGTCCAGCCGCGGTTTTCGCCACCGACCAGGTTATGGGCCGGCACGCGCACATTGGTGAAGAACACTTCATTGACTTCGTGCTCGCCATCGAGCGTGATGATGGGACGCACTTCCACGCCCGGCGTCGTCATGTCGATCAGGAGAAAACTGATGCCTTCCTGCTTCTTGACGTCGCGGTCGGTGCGCACCAGGCAAAAGATCATGTTGGCGTGCTGCCCCAGCGTGGTCCAGGTCTTCTGGCCGTTGACGATGTAATCGTCTCCATCACGCACGGCCGTCGTCGTGACGGCGGCCAGATCGGAGCCTGCACCCGGTTCCGAATAGCCCTGGCACCACCAGTCCGAACCGTCGAGGATGCGCGGCAACCAGTGGCGCTTCTGCGCTTCGTCGCCGTACTTGATCAGAACCGGCCCCAGCATGTTCACGCCGAACGGCACGATGCGCGGCGCATTCGCCAGCGCCGACTCGTTCTCGAAAATGAATTTCTGGATCGCGGTCCAGCCCGGGCCGCCGTATTCTTCCGGCCAGTGGTTAGCCAGCCAGCCTTGCGCATTGAGGATGGCATGCCACTCCTCCATATCGGCGCGGCTCAGCTGGCGGCCTTCGGCGACCATGTTTGACAACCGGTGCGGCAGCCTGGCTGTCAAGAAGGCCTGCACTTCGCTTCTGAATTGTTCTTCTTCTGGTGTGAAATTCAAGTCCATGGCAATCCTCGGTTCTTAATAAATTTCGAACAGGCCAGCTGCACCCATGCCGCCGGCGATGCACATCGTGACCACCGCGTACTTGGCGCCGCGGCGCCGGCCCTCGATCAGCACGTGGCCGGCCAGGCGCGCACCGGTCATGCCGAACGGGTGCCCGATCGAGATCGCGCCGCCGTCCACGTTCAGGCGATCGTCCGGGATGCCGAGACGTTGCTGGCAGTAGATCGCTTGCGAGGCGAACGCTTCGTTCAGCTCCCACAGGTCGATGTCGGCCACCGTCAATCCGTGCCGGGCCAGCAGGCGCGGCACGGCGAACACCGGGCCGATGCCCATTTCGTCCGGCTCGCACCCGGCCACCGCCATGCCGCGAAACGCGCCCAGTGGCGTCAGGCCGAGGCGTGCGGCCTCCTGCGCTTCCATCAGCACGCAGGCCGATGCGCCGTCGGACAGCTGCGACGCATTCCCGGCCGTGATGAACTTGTCCGCCCCCATGACCGGCGCCAGTTTCGCCAGCGCCTCGTAGGTGGTACCGCGCCGGTTGCAGGTGTCTTCGGCGATCGTCACTTCACGCTGCGAGACGTCGCCGCTGTCCTTGTCCTTGACAGCCATGGTGGTGCTGCAGGCGACAATCTCTTCAAGGTAGCGGCCGGCCAGTTGGGCCGCTTCGGTCTTGCGCTGGCTTTCGGCACTGAAACGATCCTGCGCTTCGCGCGTGATGCCGTAGCGCGCCGCGACGATATCGGCGGTGTCGATCATGGGCAGGTACAGGTCCGGCTTGTGTTCCAGGATCCACGGGTCGAGGCTGGGGTCATTCGCTTCGCGCGAACGGATCTGCGAGATCGATTCGACGCCACCGGCAATCACGGCGCTGGCGCCATCGACCACGATGCGCCCGGCCGCAATCGCGATGGCTTGCAGCCCGGAGGCGCAGAAGCGGTTGACGGTGGTGCCGGCGATCGAGACCGGTAAGCCGGCGCGGATGATGGCCTGGCGCGCGACGTTGCGGCCGGTGGTGCCTTCCGGGTAGCCGCAGCCGAGGATGGCGTCTTCGATCAGGGCCGGGTCGATGCCGGCGCGCTCGACGGCGGCGCGTACGGCAAAGGCGGCCAGGGTCGCGCCGCTGGTGATGTTGAATTCACCGCGGTGGGCCTTGGTCAGAGGCGTGCGGGCGGTTGAAACGATGACGGCTTCGCGCATGGTCAATCTCCAATTATGTTTGTTAACATCGTCACCCCCGCGAAGGCGGGGGCCGATAACACGCTTGCTTCACCAATACTGCAGACATGGTATGGGTTCCCGCCTGCGCGGGAATGACGGTCTTGAAATTCGTGATACTAAGCCTGGTTCAAACTTGCAAAATTTTCACCGCGCTCCACCAGTTCGACGAGCAACGGCGACGCATTCCAGAACACCGGATCGTCCTGCGCAAATGTCCGGATATCGGCCAGCACCTGGTCCAGCCCGATGGTGTCGGCATAGTGCATCGGCCCACCGCGATAGCGCGGAAAGCCGTAGCCGTGCACGAACGTCACGTCCACGTCGAGCGGGCGCAGGGCGATCCCTTCATGCACGACATTGGCGCCCTCGTTGATCATCGCCGCCATGTAGCGCCGCATG
The DNA here is from genome assembly GCF_036688685.1 of Massilia sp. S19_KUP03_FR1. NCBI lineage: Bacteria > Pseudomonadati > Pseudomonadota > Betaproteobacteria > Burkholderiales > Oxalobacteraceae > Massilia > Massilia sp. S19_KUP03_FR1. Next base: position 59,640 of record NZ_JAQQPS010000019.1, read on the forward strand.
ATCTCATCATCGGTAAAACTGCGCGCCCTGACGCCGGCCCGCTGCCGCTCGGCGTCGACGATCGCCGCAACTTCCGGATCGGGCGTGCCGCTGCGCGCGCCGTCCGCATACAGGTAGTAGCCGCGTCCGGTCTTTTGCCCGAACCAGCCGCGCTCGCACAGCCGGTCGGCGATCTGCACGTAGCGTGCGCGCGGGTCGCGCGTGGGCGCGCGCCGCTTGCGCGTGGCCCAGCCGATGTCGCCGCCAGCCAGGTCCGACATCTGGTACGGTCCCATCGGGTAACCGAACGCGCGTACCGCGGCGTCGATCTGGTATGGCGATGCGCCGTCTTCAAGCATGTGGTCGGCCGCCGTGCGGTACACGGCCAGGATGCGGTTGCCGATGAAGCCGTCACATACGCCGGCGCGCACCGGCGTTTTGCGCAGCAGTTTGGCCAGTGCAAAGGCGGTGGCCACGACTTCCGGCGCGGTTCTTTCCGGCACAACGATTTCAAGCAGTTTCATGATGTTCGCCGGCGAGAAAAAATGCAGGCCGACGACGTCCGCGGGCCGCGTGGTGCTGGCCGCGATCTGGTCGATGTCGAGATAGGACGTGTTGGTGGCCAGCACGGCGCCCGGTTTGCAGACCCGGTCGAGTTGCGCAAACACCGCCTGTTTCACGGCCATGTCTTCAAACACCGCTTCGATGACCAGATCAACCTGGGCCAGCGCATCGTAAGCCGTGCTGCCGGTGTAGCGCGCCATCGTGGTCGCCTTCGCGGCAGCCGTCATGCGCCCTTTGGCGACCTGGCCGTCGTAGACTTTTTCGACCAAAGCGCGGCCCCGGGCCAGCGCCGCGGCATCCACCTCGATCATGGTCACCGGCAGGCCGGCGTCGAGCGCGGCCACCGTGATGCCCGCGCCCATGGTGCCGCCGCCGACGATCCCGATACTGGCAATCGGGCGCGGCTGCGCGACCCTGGTTTCCGGCGCCTTGACCACTTCGCGCTCGGCAAAAAAGGCGTGCACCAGGCCGGCGCGTTGCGGGCTGTCCAGGCACTGCACGAACAGCGCACGTTCCAGCGCCATGCCTTGGTCGAACGGCAAGTCGAGCGCGCCCTGCACCGCGTCGATAATCTTCAGCGGAGAAAACAGGCCGCGCGCTTGTTTGGCCGTGCTGCTGCGCGCCGCGTCGATGGCGGCCTGGGACGCGGCGACATCGGCCAGCCGATCGGCGTCTCGGGTACGGCGTGCCGGCGCATGCGCGGCGACCAGTTCAGCCGCGTAGGCCAGTCCCTGTTCCAGCGGATCGGCGGCGTCCACGCCCAGTTTGTCGACCAGCCCGAGCGCGCGTGCCTCGGCAGCGCCAAGCTGGCGACCCGTGAGCATCATGTCCAGCGCCGCTTGCGCGCCAATCAGGCGCGGCGCGCGCTGCGTGCCGCCGGCGCCCGGCAACAGGCCGAGCAGCACTTCCGGCAAGCCGAGTTTTGCACCCCCGAGGGCGAGGCGGTAGTGGGCGGCCAGCGCCACCTCCAGCCCGCCGCCCAGCGCCACGCCATGAATCGCTGCGATCACCGGCTTGCTGCATGCTTCAATACGCTGGCACACGTCGGGCAACAAGGGCGCGACCGGCGGCTTGCCGAATTCACGGATATCGGCGCCACCGATGAAATTGCGCCCCGCGCCCACGATCAGCACCGCCGCAACGCCCGGCGCCGCCTCGGCCGCGGCGATGGCGTCCACCAGGCCGCGGCGCACCTCGGCGCCCAGTGCATTGACAGGCGCATTGTCGATTGTCACGACCAGAATCGCGCCATGCTGCGCGTACCGGACCACGGCTACCGCTGAACCCATATGAAGTCTCCTCGCTAGTTGTTTCGCTGTGCGAAATATTGTTTTGATTAACGATTCATTCAAGACCATACCGGCTTTTCGCCCTACTGTAAATGCCTCTCAGATCGATTTAAGAGCGCCGGCTGCTTCATTTTTTCCGACTGGAAACTTCCCGATATAGTTTCGCAATGCGAACGACTATTCCGCAAAAACTGTTGACAGTGTTATTTTTTTTATGTGAATATCCACCCCGACCCAGCCGTCCGAGCCGGGCATGAGACGCGTCAGGAAACGACCATGCAAGTTACGCTGCAAGATGCACCGGAAGACTCGGCCGACCGCCAGTTCGTCAGCGCCCTGGCGCGCGGACTGGAAATCCTGCGCTGCTTCCGGCCCGGCGAAGCCGCGCTGACCAACAGCGAAATGGCGCGCCGCACCGGCATGCCGAAACCGACGATTTCGCGCCTGACGCATACGCTCACCAAACTCGGCTACCTGCATTTCTGCGCCGACCAGGGGCGCTATGAACTGGGCGCCGGCGTGCTGGCCCTCGGTTACACGCTGCTGGCGAATATGGACGTGCGCACGCTGGCGCGGCCAGGCATGCAGGAACTGGCCGAATACGCCCAGTGCGCCGTGGCGATCGGCATTCGCGACCGGCTCAGCATGGTGTATATCGAAGCCTGTCGCGGCAGCGCCGCCGTCACCATGCGGCGCGACGCCGGCTCGCGCATTCCGCTGGCGACGACGGCGATGGGCAAGGCATATCTGTGCGCGCTGCCCCAGGCCGAACGCGACTTTTTAATGGACCACATCCGCCTCGACGACGAAGCGGCCTGGCCGACCGTCAAGGCCGACATCGAACAGGGTTTCAAACAATATCAGGACCACGGCTTTTGCCTGTCGTCGGGCCTGTGGGACAGCAAGATCAGCGCGGTGGGTGTGGCGCTGACCGATGCCGATCCGGCCAAGACCATGTCGTTCACCTGTGGCGGGCCATCGTTCCTGCTGCCGCGCGAACGGCTCGAAGACGATCTCGCGCCACGCCTGATCGCGCTGGTGCGCAGCATGGAAGTGTCGCTGGGGCGGCGCTTCAGTTAAATCAATACACATATAAAAAGGTGGAGACAATGAAACGTACAACGATCAGTATTGCTGCCCTCGTGGTGAGCACCATCGGCGCCATCAGCGCTGCCCACGCCGACGAATTTTCCGTCGGCGTGCAAATTCCCCTTACCGGCGCGCTGGCCCGGGTCGGCATGGGCACCGAAGAAGGCATCCGCGTGGCCGTCGAAGTGTTCAACAAGACCAACGGCAAGCACACCATCAAACTCATTACGGTGGACGACGAATCGTCGCCGGCCAAGGCCGTGGCGGCGGTCGAGAAGCTGGCCAGCCAGAACGTGGTGGCCCTGACCGGCGGCTACGGCTCGAACAATATTGGCCCTGCAGCCGATGCGGCCAACAAGCTCGGACTGGTGTATGTCAGCTCGGGCGGCGTCGACGACGGCCTGGTCAACAGCGGCCGCACCAATTTTTTCCGTATCAATAACACGGCCGGTTACCAGAAGGCGCTGGTGGGTCTGATCACGGAGCTGGGCGTCAAATCGGTGTCGGTGGTTTACTCCACCAAGGAAGCGACCACCGGCCTGGCGAAAGGCATCGAGGCGACCATGAAGGCCAAGGGCATCAAGGTCACCACCCACGCTTTTGATCCGGCGATTACCGACTTCAAGCCGGTCATCAACAAGATCAAGCTGCAGGACAAGTCGGAATTCATTGCCATGGTCGGCTACGAGAACGATTACGTCGGCATCCTGCGCGCTGCGCGCGTACTGAAACCGGCGATCAAGGGTATCGCCGGCGTGTGGTCGCTGGCCACGCCAAAAATGGCGGCCGACTTCCCCGACCTGATGCCGAATGTGTACGGCACCGCCGTGCTGCCTTTCCCGGTCGCCTTCACCACGCCGGCCGGCAAGGCCTTCGCCGACGGTTACAAAAAGCTGTACAACAAGGAGCCGGATTACCTCGGCCAGTTCGGCTATGTCCAGTCGCTGCTGCTGTTCGAAGCGATCGCGCGCGCCGCCGACAAGGGCACCATCAAAAAAGGTGGCGTGGCCGAAGAAATGCGCAAGACCGACAGCATGACGCTGATCGGGCGCGTGCAGTTCGACCCAAAGGGCGACAACCCCAACTTCACCCAGCGCATGGGCCAGCACCAGGGCAAGCAAGTGGTGCTGGTGTGGCCGAAAGAAGCGGCCAACGGCAAGCCGGTCTACCCTGGCCTGCCCTGGTAAAGGCGTACCACGATGACTGAACTCATCCTGCAGGCCGTGTATTCCGGCCTGCTGCAGGGCGGCTCGTACGCCCTCATCGCCCTCGGCCTGGCGCTGGTGTTCGGCGCCATGAAGGTGATCAACCTGGCGCACGGCGAACTGGTGCTGCTGTCGGCCTACATCGCCTACACGGTCGAATCGAAACTGGGCTGGAATCCGGCGGCCGCGATTCCGCTCTCTGTGCTGATCGTCAGCGCGACTTCCGCGCTGGTGTACTTCATTGTCGGGCGCATCAAGACCAACCGCGAAATCAATTCGCTCACGCTCACCTACGGCATCGGTGTGATATTGACCAATTTGATCCTGATGACGTGGAAGGCCGATGTGCGCGCCACCAATTCAAGCTGGATGCAGGAAGCGATCGTGCTCGGCCCGTTCTACAGCATGCGCAGCGAACTGCTGTTCTTCGGCGTCGCCGTCGCCCTGATCGTGGGGCTGTGGTGGTGGCTCTCGCGCAGCTGGTACGGGCGCGCCGTGCGCGCGGTGTCGAGCAACCGCGATGCGGCCAAACTCATGGGCATCAACCCGGGCCGCACCGAACTGGTGTCGTTCATCGTGGCCGGCATCCTGGCGGCGTTTGCTGGCGTGGCCCTGTTCAGTTATGGCGTCATCACGCCAGCCTACGGCGGCGTGCTGACGGTGAAAGCCTTCATCATCACCGTGCTGGCCGGCATGGGCTCGATTCCGGGTGTGCTGATCGGCGCCATCCTGCTCGGCGTGGCCGAGTCGCTGACCGTCACGCTGGCCAGTTCGGCGTTGCAGGAACTGGCCGGCATGGGACTGTTCCTGCTGGTGTTGTTCGTCATGCCGAACGGCTTGTTCGGTGCATCACGGAGGCGCGGATGAAGATTCAAGCAAGCAAGATTGCCGCCCTGGCCGCCGTGTATATCGCCGTGCCGCTGCTGTTCGGCGCCGACAATTACGTGATGAGCCTGATCATCGCCTCGCTCGTCATCGGCGGCATCGCGCTGTCGTGGGCGCTGCTCGGCAACCTGGGCGGCATGGTCAGTTTCGGCCACGCCGCGTTCTTCGGCGTCGGCGCCTACACCTCGGCGGTGCTGTCGATGCAGTACCAGGTGCCGGTGTTCATCGCGCTGGTGCTGGGCGGCGTCGGCGCGGTGGTCGCCGCGCTGGCCATGCTGCCGGTGCTGCGCCTGCGCGGGCCGTACTTTGCGCTGGCCATCCTCGCCTACGCGCACATCTTCCGCATCCTGGCCAGCGAATGGACTTCGGTGACGGGCGGCTCGGCTGGCATTGCCAACATCCCGCGCCTGCCGGTGGTGTTTGGCGTCGACTTCTCGGGCAAGACCGGCAACTACCTGGTCATTCTGACCATCGTGCTGCTGTTCGCGCTGGCGTATGCGCTGATCCGGCGCAGCCCGCACGGCCTGGCCCTGCGCGCGATGCACGACAGCGACGACGCCACCCGCGTGGTGGGCGTGAACAATACCCTGCTCAAGGGGATGATGCTGATGGTGTCCGCCTTCATGTGCGGCGTGGTGGGCGCCTTCAACGCCCACTACATCAATTTTCTGGAGCCGGATTACGCCTTCAGCGCGCTGTGGGTGACCATTCCGATTGTCGCGGCCATCTTCGGCGGCTACCGCACCATCACGGGACCGTTGATCGGCGCGGTGGTTGTGTATCTGGTCGACCAGCTGATCGTGAAAAACATCCTGCCGTCCGGGCACCAGATGGTGCTGGGCGTGGTACTGGTGGCGATGATCGTGGCCAGTCCCGACGGCCTGCTGGCCCTGGTGCGCAAACTCGTAAGGAAAAAAGATGCTGCAACTTGAGAACATCACGGTGCGCTTCGGCGGCCTCACCGCCGTCAACGATGTGTCGCTGGCCATCGGCAGCGCCGACGTGATCGGCCTGGTGGGCGCGAACGGCGCCGGCAAGACCACGCTGTTCAATGCGATTTCCGGCCTGGTGCGCCCCACTTCCGGCCGCATCCTGTTCAACGGCCAGGATGTGCTGCGCGCGCCGATGTACCAGCGCGCGCGCATGGGCATTGGCCGCACCTTCCAGATCCCGCAGCCGATGCACGAACTGACGGTGCGCCAGAATTTGCTGGTGGCGCAGCGCTTCGGCACCGGCAGCGTGAATCACAAGCGGCTGGACGAGATCCTGGAATTCACCAGCCTGGCCGCCAAGGCCGATGCGGATGCCGCCACCGGCCTCGCCCTGACCGAACTGAAAGCGCTGGAAGTGGCCAAGGCGCTGGCCACCAATCCGAAGCTGCTCTTGCTCGACGAAGTGCTGGCCGGCCTGGAAACCCACGGCAAGCGCAGGTTCATGCACATGCTCAAGGACCTGCACCAGCAGTTTGGCGTCAGTATCGTCATCATCGAGCACGACATCGAGACCATCAGCAATCTGTGCCAGCGCGTGGCGGTGCTCAACTTCGGCCAGATGATCGCCGAAGGCACCCCGGCCGAGGTGTTTGCCAACCCGGCGGTGATGGAAAGTTATACGGGAGCGGCCCATGCTTGAAGTGACGAACCTGCGCGCCGGCTACGGCGCCATCAATGTGCTGTGGGACCTGTCGCTGACAGTCGAGACCGGCAAGCTGACCACCATCATCGGCCCGAACGGCGCCGGCAAGAGTACCCTGCTGCGCGCCGTGATGGGACTGATCCCGGTCACGCAAGGCAGCATCAGCCTGCACGGCAAACCGCTGAATGGCACGCCGACCTGGGAGATGAACCAGCTGTCGATGGCGATGATCCCGGAAGGCCGTATGACCTTTCGCGACATGACGGTCGAAGAAAACCTGATGATGGGCGCGTTCGCGCCGCAGCATCGGGCGCAGGCCACAGCCAACCTGGAAAAATCGTACGCCATGTTCCCGCGCCTGCGAGAACGACGCAAGCAGCTGGCCGGCTCCCTGTCTGGCGGTGAAGCGCAGATGCTGGCCATGGCGCGCGGCTTGATGAGCGACCCGAAGCTGCTGATCATCGACGAGCCGTCGCTGGGCCTGGCCCCCGTGATGGTCAATGAACTGTTCGAGATTCTGGCGCGCCTGAAGCAGGAAGGCCGCACCATGATCCTGGTCGAGCAGAACACCCACCGCGCGGTCGGCGTGGCCGATCACGTATACTTAATGCAGAGCGGGAAAGTGGTGCTGTCGCAGGCAGCGTGTGACGTCAGCCTGGACCACCTGCACGACCTGTATTTCGCCCGCTAAAATAACATGGAGACCAAGATGAACCACACCAAAGCCCAATTCCACTGGGATGATCCGCTGTTGCTGAACAATCAGCTGACGGACGATGAACGCATGGTGCGCGATGCCGCCGCCGCATATTGCCAGGACAAGCTGCAGCCACGCGTGCTCGATGCCTTCCGCTACGAGCGCATGGACACCTCGATCTTCCGCGAAATGGGAGAACTCGGCCTGCTCGGTCCAACCATTCCCGAAGAATACGGCGGCCCCGGCCTGAACTACGTCAGCTATGGCCTGATCGCGCGCGAAATCGAACGGGTCGACTCCGGCTACCGGTCCATGGCCAGCGTGCAGTCGTCGCTCGTGATGGTGCCGATTTATGAATTCGGCACCGAAGCGCAGCGCCAGAAATATCTGCCGAAACTGGCCACCGGTGAATGGATCGGCTGCTTCGGCTTGACCGAGCCGAACCACGGTTCCGACCCCGGCTCGATGATCACGCGCGCGAAAAAAGTCGCGGGTGGCTATGCGCTCACCGGCGCGAAAATGTGGATCACCAATTCGCCGGTGGCCGACGTGTTCGTGGTCTGGGCCAAGGACGATGAAGGCGCGATCCGCGGCTTTATCCTCGACAAGGGCATGGCCGGTTTGAGCGCTCCCGCCATCCACGGCAAGTTCGGCCTGCGCGCCTCCGTCACTGGCGAGATCGTGATGGACAATGTGTTCTGCCCGGAAGAAAACGCCTTCCCCGACGTGCGTGGTTTGAAAGGGCCGTTCACCTGCCTGAACTCGGCCCGCTACGGCATCGCCTGGGGTGCGCTGGGCGCGGCCGAAGCGTGCTGGCACATCGCGCGCCAGTACACCATGGACCGCCAGCAATTCGGCAAACCGCTGGCCGCCAACCAGCTGATCCAGAAGAAACTGGCCGACATGCAGACCGAAATCACGCTCGGCCTGCAAGGTTGTTTGCAACTGGGCCGCATGAAGGATGACGGCACCGCCGCGCCGGAAATCACCTCGATGATGAAGCGTAATTCCTGCGGTAAGGCGCTGGACATCGCCCGGGTCGCGCGCGATATGCTGGGCGGGAACGGCATTTCCGACGAATTCGGCGTGATCCGCCACATGGTCAACCTGGAAGTGGTCAACACCTATGAAGGCACGCACGATATCCACGCGCTGATCCTGGGGCGGGCGCAGACCGGCATCGCGGCGTTTTAGATCGGGTTCAGGCGCTGGACGCGCGTGAACGGCATCACCACCGACACCTTCAAGCCGCGCCCGCCCGGGCCATCTGCCAGCGCGATGGTGGCGCCATGGTGCTGCGCGATATTGCGGGCAATCGCCAGTCCCAGCCCCGAGCCCCAGGCAGCATTGCCTTCCGGGCGATAAAAACGGTCGAACAGACGCGCTCGATGTGCCAACGGGACGCCGGGGCCGTTGTCCGTTACCACCAGCATGGCGCTGCCGTCCGCAACCAGGGTTTGCAGGTCGACGCGGCCGCCCACCTGCGTGTAGCGCAAGGCGTTGTCCACCAGGGTGCCGAGCAGGACGCGCAGGCTGTCCTCGTTCGCGTCGATCACCACACTGGCCGGCACGTCGATGCCGAGATCGATGTTGCGGCTTTCGGCCAGCAGCAGATACTCGCGCACCACATCTTCCAGCACGGCGCCCAGATCGACCGGCCGGCGCTGCGCGCCGGTGTGGCCGCCTTCGTGGCGCGCCAGGCTGAGCAACTGCTGCACCAGGTGGGTGGCGCGGTCGAGGCGTTCATGCAGGCGCGCCAGCGCCGTGGCGCGCGCCGCGTCGTTGGGGGCCCGCTCGGCCAGCTGCAGCTGCAGTTTCAGCGCCGCCAGCGGCGAGCGCAATTCGTGTGCGGCATCGGCCACGAAGGTCTTTTGCGCGGTGAGCGCAGCGTCGAATTTACCCAGCAAACCGTTCATTGCCAGAATCATCGGCTGCAGGTCGGGCGCCATGTTCGTCACCGGCAGCAGCTGCAACTGGTGCGGCGAACGGCCTTCGACCAGGCGCGTCAACTGGCTCAGCGACCTGAGTGCGCGTGCCACCACGGCCAGGGTCAGCATGACCAGCACCAGCGCGAACGCCAGCAGCGGTGCACCCGCGCGCATCGCCAGCCTTGCGGCCAGGCGGTCGCGGACGGCGTAGGGCTGCGCCACCTGGACATAGCCGCCCTCGCTCATCACGCCGTAGATACGCCATCTGGCGTTGGCGATGCGCGCCACTGCGTAGCCTTTGGCGTCGTAACGCGCGACCGGCGCCTGCGGCTGTGAGGCGTAACGCAGCGCACCGCGCAGGTCCCAGGCCTGCAGCACGAATTCTTCTTCCGGCTCCTGGGGCGCAGCGTCGTCCAGGATGGCGCCCGACTGGCCGGGCAAGGCCAGCACGAGCTGGCGCAACTGCAAGTCGGCCAGTTCGTTCGATTCTTCCAGCAGCGCGTAGTACAGGGCTGCGCCAGCGCCCACGGTACAGGCGAGCGTGGCGCACAGCACGCCAAACAGCAACTGGGTCCGGATGCTCCTCATGATGCGGCCGGGATCTTGTAGCCCACGCCGCGGATATTCATGATAAACCCGGCGCCGAATTTTTTACGCAGGTGGTGGATGTAAACGTCGATCGTATTGCTTTCGATTTCCGCGTTCCAGCCATACAGCTTCGATTCGAGCTGCGCCTTGGACAGGACCGCGCCGGGATTGTCGAGCAGTGCGCGCAGCACGGCAAATTCGCGTGCCGACACGTGCACCGACTCGCCGCCGTAGCGCACGTCGCGGGTGGCCAGGTTCAACACCAGCGCGCCATGCACGATCAAGGCCTGGCTGCGGCCCGCGCGGCGGCGCAGCAAGGCGCGCACGCGCGCGAACAGTTCGTCGAGGTCGAATGGTTTGACCAGGTAATCGTCGGCACCGCTGTCGAGCCCTTCGACGCGGGCCTGGGTGCTGTCGCGCGCGGTGATGATCAACACGGCCGCAGCGATGCCGTCCGCGCGCAGGGTGCGCAGCACGTCGAGCCCCTGTTTGCCGGGCAGCCCCAGGTCGAGCAGCACCAGGTCGTAGTCAGTGTGGCCGAGGGCCATCTGCGCCGCCACGCCGTCGCGCACCCAGTCCAGCGCATACGCCTCGCTGCGCAAGCCCTCTTCGATGCTTTCACCGATCATTGCATCGTCTTCTACCAGCAACAGGCGCACGGCCAATCCTCATCCATATTCGAAAGCGCCATCTTACCCTGCCTGCCATTTGACGATACTGCCACGCGCCGTGGCGGTCCCCGACGCGCTGCGGCCATATTGTGTATTCTGACCATCCAGAGCAGGCTCCAAGGCGCCCGCTCGTCAACGCACACCAAGGACACCATGTCAGAACAGCTCAGCATCCATACGCCTGATGGCGATTTCAACTGCTACGTCGCCCGCCCCGCCGCTGCGGTGGCGCCGGTCATTGTCATCATCCAGGAAATTTTCGGCGTCAACGCCGGCATCCGCAGCATCGCCGACGGCTACGCCGCCAAAGGCTATATCGCCATCGCACCAGACCTGTTCTGGCGCGCAGAGCCGGGTCTCGAGCTGGACGCCACCAAGCCCGCCGACCTGACCAAAGCGTTTGCCATGTACGGCAGCTATGACGCCGCCAAGGGCGTGCAGGACATCGCCGCCACCGTGACCGCGGCCCGCCTGCTACCCGGCGCCTCGGGCAAGGTCGGCGTCACCGGCTACTGCCTGGGTGGCCTGCTGACCTTCCTGTCTGCGGCCGGCACCGACGCCGACGCCTTTGTCGCCTACTACGGCGGCGGCACCGACCAGCACCTGGACCGCGTCGCCAGCATCAAGCGCCCGCTGCTGTATCACCTGGCCGGTGCCGACGCTTACATCGGCCCAGATGCCCAGCAGGCCATTCGTGCCAGCCTGGCCGGCAAACCGGATACCGAAGTGCATGTCTACCCGGGCTGCGAGCATGCGTTTGCCCGTCCGGGCGGCGAACACGCCGACGTCGCCGCCGCCACGCTGGCCAACGCCCGTACCGACGCATTCTTCCAGCGCCACCTGGCAAATTAAACCGCTGGCACGCCAGGCCCGGCGGGCAGATACTGCTGGAATGCCGCCGTGCGTTCCAGCCGTGCCGACAGTGCCACCAGATGCGGATGATCCGCCGCCGGCACGATAGTCGCAAGCATCGACTGCGTGAACTGCCAGGCCACGGCAGCCGTAATCGTGGCCTGGCAGTGCACGGTCTCGAACAGCGCCGGGCGCTCTGCCACTTCCTGCTCCAACGCCGCATACGCAGCTAGCAGCTGCCCCGTCACACGCACAATCCACGGTTCGTATTGCGCCTCGAGCGGGCGCAAGTTGCGTTCATATGCAAGCTGCACACTCTTTTCACAGGCGGCCAGCGCCAGGCCGACGGCGCGGAATGCGTGCTGCAATTGCGCAGGCTCCACTGGCCACAAGGAGCGCGCCGTGGTCGCCTCCATGAATTGCAGGATCAGGGACGAATCCATCAGCAGTTCGCCGTCGTCGCACACCAGCGTGGGCGCTTTCACGACCGGGTTGATGCCTTGAAAACGCGCGAACGTACTGAACACGGACACCGCCTCGTGCTCGAACGGTACACCCAGCAGCTCCAGCGAGATGGCAACGCGCCGGACAAAGGGCGAATCGAGCATGCCGATCAATTTCATCGTGTCTCCTCAGGTCGACGCGGCTGCGCGGGATGCGCACAAGGAACGCGCTGACGCGTCCCATTATTCGCGATTTCCTGACGGTGTAGAAACTTTTTGTCATCAAGTAGTCACAACTTCGTTCTACCATTCGGCAAATTTTTCGCAACCACTCCCGAAGGCTTCGCCATGCATCCTATCCTCATCACGCGCCGGCTTCCGCTCGTCCTGGCCATCAGCGCCGCCCTTGCCCTGGTCGCCTGCGGCGGCGGCAACGACGACAACAACGTCGCCACGCCAGTCGTCACGACGCCCGCACCAACCGGCCTCGTGGTCCCGTCAGCACCAGCCGACCAGGGTGCCGCAGACACCGCGCCGGTGCCGGCCGTCACTGCCTTCGTCGACACCATCGCCACCAACCAGCGCGGCGACGCACGCTATGCGACGGTCGCCACCAACGCCGGCGTGCGCGTCCTGGCGGGCATGCTCGACATCTGGAAACCGTTGACCGAACTGGTCGACGCCGGCAACACCGCCCCCGCCGTCGATAACTTCCCGGCCGTCGTCGCCTCGACCTGGACCGGCCTGCCAACCGACGGCACGCCAGGCGGCACCATCGTCAATGCGGCCGTCCACAAGGCCAACATCCAGTACGTCGTCGACGCCACCACCAAACGCACCGCGACCCAGGCCACGGCGGCCTATCTCGACGACCGCCGCGGCAAGGGTTACAGCGTCACCGATGGCCTTGGCCCCCTGACCGACGCCTGGCGCACAGCCGCCGGCCAGACCACCAGCATCACGACCGTCCCGGCCGACGCCACCACCGTCCTGTACAACGACACCGGCAACAACACCGGCGTTGCCGGCAGCACCAACGCCAGCTTTGGCAACGTGGTCGCGCTGGTCAACGCGATGGGCGCCAACGGCTCGACCGAGCCGGCCAAGCGTTTCTACAAATATGCGCGTCCGTACCGCTGGAGCACCGACGTCGTCGTGCTGCCAGCCCTGGTGCCGGCGAAGAGCGCCACGCCTGCTACCGACGGCGGATTTACCAGCGGACACTCGGCCGAAGCGGTGCGCAATACGGTGGCCATGGCCTACATCCTGCCCGAGCGCTTCCAGGAAATCCACGCGCGCGGCCTGGAGATGGGCGAGAGCCGGATCCTGGCCGGCATGCACTCCCCGCTCGACGTCATCAGCGGCCGCCAGCAAGCCACCGCGATCGCTGCGTCGAACCTGGTAGACCCCGCCAACGCCGCGCTGAAGGCCGCCGCCGTGACCCAGGCCCACGCCACCCTGATGGCCGCCACCGGCACCACCGCCGCCACCTTCAATGCCTACGCCCACGCCGGTAGCGCCGCCAACGACCGCTTCACCGACTACGCCACCAACAAGGCCAACTACCTGCGCCGCATGACCTACGGCCTGGTCCAGACCGGCAAAACGGATGCCGCGGCGGTCGTGCCAAAAGGCGCCGAAGTCATGCTGGAAACGCGCCTGCCTTACCTCTCCGCCGAGCAGCGTCGCGTGGTCCTGAAAACCACCGCGATCGCGTCCGGTTACCCGGTGCTGGACGATCCTGAAGGCTGGGGCCGCCTGAACCTGTTCGCTGCCGGCGACGGCTATGGCGCCTTCAACGGCAACGTCACCATCAGCATGGATGCCTCGCTGGGTGGTTTCAATGCAAGCGACCTCTGGCGCAACGACATTGCCGGCAAGGGCAAATTGATCAAGCTGGGCACCGGCACGCTGCAACTGGGTGGCACCAACAGCTGGACTGGCGGCACGCAAGTGGATGCAGGTACGATGGAAGGCGTTTCGGCCAAGGCGTTCGGCGCGGGTGACGTGTATGTCAGCGCCGGCAAACTGCGCAGCAATGCCGCCACCGCACTGGCACTGGCGAACTACACCCAGCTCAAAACCGGTACGCTGGAACTGAACCTGGGCAATGGCCAGCAAGGCCGAGTCAGCGTCACCGGCACCATGACGATCGCCGGCGGCACGCTGCACATCACGTTCCAGAAAGGCTACGTGCCGGCGGTGGGCGATACGCTGAGCATCGTCGCCGCAGGCAAGTTGCAGGGCACCTTCGACACGATCACCGTCGACGGCTTTACCAACACGCCGACCTACACGGCGACCGGTCTGCAACTGCGCCTTGGTAGCTAAATAAGCTCGCCTCCCCGGAGCGCAAGCCGTATCGGCCAATTGGCCGATACGGCTTTTTTACGCCCCGCACAGACCAGGTCCGGTTTAGCTGTGACTGAGGTCGCTTATCGGTCGCTGGCGCCGGCGGCAACGCCGTATTCGTCCGCACCAAGGTCGATGATGCCTTCGACGCGGGCCTGGCCGTCGAAGTCGAGCAGACCATTGACGGGAATCGCACCGGAAGGATACTGGGTCGCCCAGAGCGGCGAGGTCCAGGTGGTCAGCGCCGCCCCGGTCGCACCGACATTGAGCGCCGGAGACGTCACCTGCAGGCGCAGGTTGCCGCTGGCCGGCGCGACATAGCGCGGATCGGCGATGAGCAGCGTACCCGGCAGACCAGTGCGGCTGGTGCCGCTGCCGAACCACAGGTTCACACCCCACACGTTACCCGTATTGCCGCTGCCTTCGACGCTGTAGCTCTGGGCCGGCGAGCCTTTTCCGTAGAAAATGTTGTTGGAGAAGCGTGCGTCGATCACCTTGTAATTGAACACCACCTCGGTTCCCCACCCCTTGTTCTTGTAGAACGCGTTGTTGTGCACGTTAATGCGGCGCGCTTGACCGGCGCCCGAATCGTAGCCGCCCACCGACAGCCCGCTTTCAATATTGTTGTAGACGACATTATTCGTCATCACGATGTCTTCGGTGGCCTTGCCGCTGTGCTCGCTGGCGAACTCGAAGCCGATGTCGTTGCCGCTTGAGACGTTGCGGTCGAATACGATGTTGCGTCCGCCATCGACATAGAAGCCGCCCGCAGACCCGACGCCGCCGTACCACGGATTTTTCTTGCTGGAGTTGTTCTGCGCGGTGTTTCCGCGCACCACGCCGTTGCGCACCCGGTCGTTGTCGCCGCACTTGGCGCATTCGCCTTCGTAGCCGATGAAATCGAAACCGATGTTGTTATTGTCGTGCACATAATTGTTCAACACTTCGAAACGGTCCACGTTGCCGTTCAGTACCAGCGCCTCGCTGGCCTGCAGCACGTTCTTGTAGACTTCGTTGCCTTGCACCAGCAGATCGGTGATGCCGGTGGCGTTGGTGCCAAACACGGCCAGGCCATGCGCGCCATACGAACACGGCTCCTTGCAGGTACTGGTGTGGCGGATGTCGTGAATCTTGTTGTTCACCACCTGCAGGTGCGCCCCGTTGCCCTCGATCAGGATGCCAACCGGCGTATTGGTGCTACTAGTCGCCAGAGCGCCCACCTCGAATCCCTCCACGCGCACGTAGTTCGAGTTTTTGATGGTGATGAGCCCCTGGCGGCCGGACGGCGCCAGGCCGCTGCCACTGATGATGGCGCCCGGGTCGCCCTTGATGATGATGAAGGCGCTGGCGGTTCCCGATTTTCCGGACACCAGGACCTTCTGGACGTAGGTGCCCGGCAGCACGCGCACGGTGTCGCCGGCCACGGCCGCATTGACGGCAGCCTGAATCGATCCGCCCGGGCTGACTGTGATGGTGGCGGCACCGGCCGCGCCGACGCACGTGGCCAGCAGCACGCCGGCGGCGGCGCGCAAGGCGGGGGTAAAAGGTTTGCGGTTCATCTGCACTGCTCCAGGTAATGCTCGCCAAAAGCGAGATTGAGGGAAACATCGACTGCACCAGGCGACAGGCGCAATTTTCGAGTGCATGATAGGGAACAATAATTGCCGGAAAGGAAAACTTTCAAAATGTTTCAAATGTGGCGGGATGGTTACATAGATAGCCGATAGATACAGCGCCGCTCAGTAAGCGGTTACGGGTTACGGGTTACGGTATAGTGGAACGCACCATGACACTGCCGCCCCCCACCCGACTGTTCATCCACTACCTTGGCAGGTTGCGCGACCTGCTCGCCCGCGTCGCCGCAAGCGACAGCGACATCCTGGACCGCCGCCTGCACCCCGACATGGCGCCCTTGCTGCAGCAGGCCAGAAGCGCGATCGGCTTCACGCTGCGCGCCGCTTGTCCGCTGGCCGGGCGCGAGATCGTCTCGTTCAGCGCCGGCGCGACCACGCTGTCAAACATCTTGCAGGAGCTCGATGCGACGGTGGCGTATCTGGCGGCGCTGCCGGATGCGGCGTTCGACGACGTCGGCAGCGCGCGTGTCGACACGACCGCGGGTTTTGCCGACCTGGCGCTGCCAGGTCCGGACTACTACCTGATGTACGCGGTCCCGAATTTCTTCTTTCACTACACGATGGTGTACGCGATTGGGCGCCAGGCCGGCGTCGCCATCGGCAAGGCCGATTTCGACGGTTATCACGCCTATCCGCCAGGGTTCAGTTTTTCACCCGGCTGATCTGTTTCAGCGCCGCCCCGAACGCGTGGCCACGTCGACCCACACCGCCAGCGTCAGGATCAAGCCCTTGACGATCATCTGCCAGTAGGCATCCACGTCGAGCATCGACATGCCGTTATCCAGGCTGGCCATGACCAGCGCCCCCACCAGCGCGCCATGCACGGTGCCGGCCCCGCCGCGCATCGAGGTGCCACCGATGAAACAGGCGGCGATGACATCGAGTTCGCCGGACATGCCGGCCGAGGGCGAACCGGCCGCCAGCCGCGCCGTGTTGATCAAGCCGGCCAGCGCGCACATCACGCCCATGATCCCGAAGATCCACAATTTCACGGCGCGCACGTCGATGCCCGAGAGCCGGGTCGCTTCCATATTGCTGCCGACAGCGTAGATGCGGCGCCCGAACACGGTCTGGCGCGCGATGTAGCTGAACACGCCCAGCAGTACCAGCAGCATCAGCACCGGCAGCGGAATGCCTTCGTAGCTGTTCAGGGTGCTGACGAAGGCGGCCAGCACCGCGCCGATCACGGCCACGCGCAGCAAGTCAGTCCACATGCCCGGCACGGCCAGCTTGTGGCGCGCCAGCATGGCGCGCTGGCGCCACGACAGCACCACCGCCAGCGCAAACAGCATGACACCGAGCGCAATGCCGGCCAGCGGGGGCAGATAGCCCTGGCCGATGACCTGCATGTCACTCGACACCGGCGCCACGGTGATGCCGCCCGTGAGCCCGAGCAGCATGCCGCGGTAGACCAGCATGCCGCCCAGGCCGACAATGAACGAGGGGATGCCAACATACGCGGTCAGGTAGCCGTTCAGACAGCCCAGCACCAGGCCGGCCACCAGCACCAGCGCAACCGTCAGCGCCAGCGGCTGGCCATAGGTCACGTCGGCCACGGCCGCCATGCCGCCCAGCAGGCCAAGCAGCGAGCCCACCGACAGGTCGATCTCGCCGGCGATGATGACGAACACCATGCCGCACGCGAGGATGCCGGTGATCGACATCTGGCGCATCAGGTTCGACAGATTGCGTGCCGAGGTAAAGCCGCCGCCGGTCTTCCAGCTGAAGAAGGCCCAGATGAAGGCGACGGCCAGCAGCAGCGCCAGGATCTTGTACTGCGTGAAAAGCTGTTTGAACGATGTGGTTTTCATGTTTTTCGTGATTTGAACAAACGTCAAGGGGCGGCCGGGGCGCCCTGCCCGATCGCGGCGGCCAGCACCATTTCCTGGGTCAGGCCAACGTTGGCGAATTCGCCGCGCAGCTTCCCTTCTCCCATCACCAGCACGCGGTCCGATACGCCCAGCACTTCGGCCAATTCGGACGACACCATGACGATCGCAATGCCCTGCGCGGCCAGTTCGAGCATCAGCTTGTAGATCTCGAATTTGGCGCCGACGTCGACGCCGCGCGTGGGCTCGTCGAGGATCAGCACCTTGGGCCGGGTCAGCAGCATCCGGGCCAGCACCGCCTTTTGCTGGTTGCCGCCCGAGAGCGACGTAATCGGCAATGCCGGGCTCGCGGTTTTCAGGGCCAGCTGCCCGATCTGGTCGTTGACGGCGGCCAGTTCGGCGCCGTCGTCGATGCGGGTGGCGTGCGCAAAGCGCTGCAGCACGGACAAGGTGATATTCGCGCCGACCGACAAATCGCGCACGATGCCGTGGTGTTTGCGGTCTTCCGGGACCAGCGCGAAGCCGGCGCGGATGGCTTTCATCGGCGTCGACGTATCGACCCGCTGCCCCTCCAGCCAGACTTCCACCTCGTGCTCGCCCGCGTAGGCGCCAAAGATCGCCATCACCAGTTCGGTGCGGCCCGCACCCACCAGGCCGGCGATGCCGAGGATTTCACCGCGCCGCACATTGAACGACACATCGTCGACGCGCTTGCGCTCGGGCTGGTCGGCGTCGAAACAGGTGATGTGGCGCGCTTCCATCACCACCTCGCCCACCGGGTGCGGCAGGCTCGGATACATCTGGCTCATTTCGCGCCCCACCATCTGGTTGATGATGCGGTGCGTGTCCATCTGCGCCATCGGCGTGGTGGCGATGTGACGGCCGTCGCGGATCACCACCACCGTGTCGCAAATGGCGGCCACTTCTTCGAGCTTGTGCGAGATGTAGACGCAGGCCACGCCTTTCGCCTTCAGGTCGCGGATGATCTCGAGCAGCACCGCGATCTCGGAAGTCGTCAGCGAGGCCGAGGGCTCGTCGAGGATCAGCAGGCGCGCTTTTTTGTTGAGCGCCTTGCCGATTTCGATCAGTTGCTGGTGCCCGCCACCGTAGTTTTTTACGGGCAGCACCACGTTCACGTCGGGGAGTTTCAGTTCGCGCAGGATTTCTTCGGCGCGCCGGTTCATGGCGGGATAATCGAGGCGCCCACCGGCGCGCGTGATCTCGTTGCCGAGGAACAGATTTTCGGCCACCGACAACTCGGGCACCAGCATCAATTCCTGGTGGATGATGACGATGCCGGCCTGTTCGGTCTCGCGCACCGAGCGCGCGCGCAGGGGCGCGCCATCCCACAAAATTTCACCGTCCCAGCTGCCGTGCGGGTACACCGCCGACAGGACTTTCATCAGGGTCGACTTGCCGGCGCCGTTCTCGCCGCACAGGCCAATACATTCGCCGGCACGGACCACGAGGTCGATGCCGTCGAGGGCAGGCACACCGCCGAATCGCTTCGAGATGCCCTTCATTTCAAGCAGGTAGCCGGACATGCACGTTCCAGTTCAACAAGAAAGAAAAAACCCCGGCCGCAGCCGGGTCACGCTAGCCGAAGCCCGCTTTATTTTCCTGCCAGTTGCGCCTGGGTGTAAAACCCGTCCTTGACGACCACATCCATATTGGTTTTGGTCAGCAGGATCGGTTTCAACAGCAGGCTGTCGACTTTTTTGAAGCCGTTGTCAAGCTGGGTGGTGTAGACCGGCTTTTCGTTACGTACCAGCTGGATGGCCAGCTTGGCGGCGCTCGACGCGATCTGCTTGAGCGGCTTGTAGACCGTCATGGCCTGGGTGCCCGCGATCACGCGCCGCACGGCTGCCAGATCGGCATCCTGCCCGGACACAATCACCTTGCCGGCCAGTTTTTGCGCGGCCAGCGCCTGGATGGCGCCGCCGGCGGTGCCGTCGTTCGAGGCGACCACGGCGTCGATCTTGTTGCCGTTCGCGGTCAGCGCATTTTCGACGATGGACATCGCCTCGGAACCGCTCCAGTCCTTGACCCACTGTTTGCCGACGATCTTGATGTCGCCCTTGTCGACCAGCGGCTGCAGCACCTTCAGCTGGCCTTCGCGCAGCATCTTGGCGTTGTTGTCGGTCGGCGCGCCGCCCAGCAGGTAGTAATTGCCTTTCGGTTTCAGCTTGGCCAGTGCGCCAGCCTGCATTTCACCCACGGCCACATTGTCGAACGAGATGTAGGCATCGACGTCGGCGTTCAGGATCAGGCGGTCATACGACACCACTTTGATCTTGGCTTTCTTCGCTTCGCTGATGGCGTTGTTCAGGACGGTCGCGTTGTACGGCACGATGACCAGCACGTCGACGCCGCGCGAAATCAGGTTTTCGATTTGCGCGATCTGGCGTTGCTCGCTGGCGTCGGCCGACTGCACGAACACTTCGGCGCCCATCTCCTTGGCGGCCGCGGTGAAATAGTCGCGGTCGCGCGTCCAGCGCTCAACGCGCAGGTCGTCGATGGAAAAGCCGATTTTCGGATTCTTGGCATCGGCGTGGGCTGCCCCGCTCGTGACCAGCACGGCGCAAGCGAGGGCGATTGCATGGAATACTTTTTTCATTGTTTTGTCTCCTGATAGTTTAGATGCAGGGGGTGGCGCGGTGGTCCGCGCCGTTTCATTCTGTGCAATTCTGCCTCGAATCGCTACTTGTTTTACAGAATACTTTTTTGGAACCTATCCCGGTAGGCCGGAGTCGCTGCCTACCGAGATAGGTTCTAATGGTTATGGCGCGGCATGTCGTGCCCCACGTCCCGGTACGGCACCGCCAGCTCCAGGCAGGCGCCGGTGTGCAATTGCCCCACCGTGGCGCGATAGATTTCCTGCCACGGCGTCTGGCTGGCCGGCACCGCGGGCGGATCGTCGCGCCGGCGCGCCGCGAGTTCGGCGTCCGACAACAGCACGTCACAGCGGCCGGCGTCGAGGTCCACGCGCACCATGTCGCCGGTGCGCAGCAGCGCCAGGTTGCCGCCGGCCGCGCTTTCGGGCGACGCATTCAAAATCGAGGGGCTGTCCGAGGTGCCGGACTGGCGCCCGTCGCCCAGCGTCGGCAGCGCCAGGATGCCGCGCCGGATCAGCGCGTCGGGCGGCTGCATGTTGACCACTTCGGCCGAACCGGGCCAGCCAATCGGGCCGGCGCCGCGGATCACCAGCATGGTGTGCTCGTCGATCCCCAAAGCCGGGTCGTTGATGCGCGCATGGTAGTCGTCGGAACCGTCAAACACCACCACGCGGCATTCAAACCGGTTTTCCGAACCCGGCTGCGCCAGGTAGCGCGCGCGGAAGGCATCGGAAATGACGCTGGTCTTCATGATGGCGAAATCGAACAGGTTGCCTTGCAGGACCAGGAAGCCGGCCCGTTCGCGCAGCGGCGCGCCGAACGGCGTGATGACCTCACGGTCGACGCTGTCGCGCCCCGCCAGGTTGGCCGCCATGGTCTGGCCGGTGACCGTGGGCCGCTCGGCACGCAACAGACCGGCCTGCAGCAGTTCGCACATCACGGCCGGCACGCCGCCGGCGCGGTGAAAGCGCTCGCCCAGGTATTTGCCGGCCGGCTGCACGTTCACCAGCAGCGGCACGTCGTAGCCGTAGTCCATCCAGTCGGCCGCCGTGATGGTGACGCCGGCGTGGCGCGCGATGGCCATGATGTGCGGCTGCGCATTGCTGGAGCCGCCGATGGCGGTGGTGACGGCGATCGCGTCGAGAAACGCGTCGCGGGTCAGGATGCTGGAGGGCCGCACGTCGGCAATCGCCATGGCGACGATGCGGCGCCCGGTTTCATAGGCCATCTGGCCGCGTTCGCGATACGGCGCCGGGATCGCCGAGCAGCCGGTGAGTGACATGCCGAGCGCTTCGGCCACCGCGTTCATGGTCGACGCGGTACCCATGGTGTTGCAATGGCCGGCCGATGGCGCCGAGGCGGCGGCGATTTGCAAGAAGGTGGCGTCGTCGATGGCGCCGGCGGCCAGGCGCCGGCGCGCTTTCCAGATGGCGGTGCCGGAGCCGGCCAGCTCGCCTTCGAACCAGCCGTCGAGCATGGGGCCACCCGACAGCACGATGGCCGGCAGGTCGACCGTGGCGACCGCCATCAGCTGCGACGGCACCGTCTTGTCGCAGCCGGTGGTGAGCACCACCGCGTCGATCGGATAGCCGTGCAGGATTTCGACCAGGCCGAGATAGGCCAGGTTGCGGTCCAGCGCCGCGGTCGGGCGGCGGCAATTCTCGAAAATCGGGTGCAGCGGGAACACCATCGGGATGCCGCCGGCGTCGCGGATGCCGTCGCGCACGCGCTGCTCCAGTTCGAGGTGGATGCGGTTGCACGGCGCAATGTCGCTGCCGCTTTGCGCAATGCCGATAATCGGCCGGCCCGAACGCAGTTCGTCCGGCGTGATCCCGTAGTTCATGAAGCGCTCGAGGTAGAGCGCGGTCATGTCGATGCGGTCCGGGTTGTCGAACCAGTCCTGCGAACGGAAGCGCCGTGTCATGCCGAGCCCTCCACCCGCATGGACTGCTGAGGCAAGCCCGGCGTCGTCACGCGGAAGGTGAACAGGCCGCCGGCCAGCGGTTGCGCGGCCAGCGCCGCCTCGTTCAGGCCCTTGCGCGCGGTCGTGACGTACACGGTGCGCAGATCGACGCCGCCGAAGGCCAGCTTGGTGATGTTCGCGCATGGGAAGCGCACTTCGCCGATTTTCTGGCCGTCCGGCGCGTAGCGGTCGATGCGCCAGCCGCCGAAGGTGGCGACCCACAGGCAGCCCTCAACATCGACTGCCATGCCGTCCGGATGGCCGCCGCCGGCCAGCGCCACGAACACGCGCTTGTTGTTCAGGCTGCCGTCGTCCGCCAGGTCGAAGGCATAAATGCGTTTTTCCAGCGTGTCGGTGTGGTACAGCGTGCGCCCGTCCGGGCTGATGGCAGGTCCATTCGTGATCACGTAGCCGCTGTCGACGCTGGCCAGGTCGCCGTCGTAGCGGTACAGCACCCCGGTGGGCGCCGTCTCGGCGTCATCCATCGAGCCGAACCACAGGCGCCCGGCCGTATCGACGTGGCCGTCATTAAAACGGTTGCCCGGCAGGCCGTCCTCCACCAGCAGCAGCGCCGTAAAGGCGCCAGCGGCAGGGTCGAAACGGTACAAGCCGTCTTCGAGGCCGCACAGGTAGCCGCCGCCGCGCACCGGGAAGATGAAACTCACCTGCGAAGGGGCGTCCCAGCTGCGCTGCTCGCTGCCGTCGGCCGCACAGCGGTGGATGCGGCGGCCCTTGATGTCGACGAACCAGACGCAGTCGCCGAGCGCGTCCCACAAGACGCCTTCGCCGAGCGTGGCGCGCACGTCCCAGAGGCAAATCGGTTCGGTTGTACTCATGCGCCGTACCAGCCGCAGTCGACGAAGTATTCGCGCCCGCTGCAATGGCGCGCATTGCTTGATGCCAGGAACAGCGCCAGCGCAGCCACGTCGCTCATCTCGACGCGCTCCGGCAGGCACTGGCCGGCCAGGATGCGCGCTTCTTCCTCCGGCGTGTGCCACAGCGCCTGCTGGCGCGGGGTTTTCACGGCGCCCGGCACGACGGTGTTGACGCGAATGTTGTACTGGCCAAGGTCGCGCGCAAGGCCGCGGCTCATGCCTTCGATGGCGGCCTTGGCGGTCATGTACAGCGCCAGCCGCGACTGCGCCAGGTGCCAGGAAATCGAGCCGAAGTTCAGGATCACGCCGCCGCCCTGCGCCTGCATGCCACGCACCACTGCCTGGGCGCAAAAGAACTGGTGGCGCAGGTTGACCGCCATCCGGTTCTCATAATACGCGGCGGTGACGTCGGCGATGTCGTGGCGGTCGTCGTTGGCCGCGTTGTTGAGCAGAATGTCGATCGGGCCGTCGGCGCTGATTGCGGCGAAGGTCGCTGCCAGCGCGTCGAGGTCGGTCAGGTCACAGCGGACGAATTTTGGCGCCTGGCGCGCGTCTTGCAGCGCCACCTCGAGCGCGCGCGCGCTGGCCTCGGCGATGTCGAGGAAATACACCTGCGCGCCCTGGCCGGCGAAGGCGGTGACCAGCTCGCTGCCGATGCCGCTGCCGCCGCCGGTGATGACCACGCGCTTGCCGGCGAGGTCGGGATAGGTCGCGTAGACCATCGGTGCTGCAATTTTGTCAGACATGGGGGTGATCCTATTCGGTGGTGGCAAGCAAACCGCGTTGCGCCAGGTTGTGATACAGCGCCCGCACGCCGAAGGTCCACGGGGTAATCGTGTCGCAGCGCTGCACGGTATTGACCAGCATGCCGAGCGACGGCGTCGCGATGCTGACGCGGTCGCCGAGGTGATGGGTAAAGCCGGCGCCGACCGCGTCGCGGTCTTCGATGGGCGAGAACATGGTGCCGAGAAACAGCATGAAACCGTCCGGATACTGGTGGTGGGCGCCGCAGGCCTGCGCCACCAGTTCCAGCGGGTCGCGGCTGATTTCGCGCATGCGGCTCGAACCGCGCAGCGTGAAGCCGTCATCCACGCCCTCGATCAACATGTGCAGTTCGGCGCCGCGCAAGGTGTCGAGCGTAAAGGCGTTGTCGAACAGGCGCACGAACGGGCCGATGGCGCAGGAGCCGTTGTTGTCCTTGGCCTTGCCCAGCAGGAGCGCGCTGCGCCCCTCGATGTCGCGCAGGTTGACGTCGTTGCCGAGCGTCGCGCCGACCACCTCGCAGCGACTGTTCACGGCCAGGACAATTTCCGGTTCCGGGTTGTTCCAGGCCGACGAAGCCAGCACCCCGACCGCAGCGCCGTGGCCGAGCGCCGACATCGGCTGCGACTTGGTAAATACTTCGGCGTCCGGCCCGATGCCCACTTCCATGTACTGCGACCACAGGCCGCGCTTGACCAGGTCGGCTTTCAGGCGCACCGCCGCGTCGGAGCCGGGGCGCATGGCGGCCAGGTTGGTGCCGATACTGTCCTGCATCTGCTGGCGCAGCGCGTTGGCGCGGGCCGGGTCACCCTTGGCCTGCTCCTCGATGACGCGCTCGAGCAGGCTGACGGCGAAGGTTACGCCGCAGGCCTTGATGGCTTGCAGGTCGCAGGGGGCAAGCAGCGCGCGGCCGTCGGCGATTTCCGCGTCGCCGATCACTTCGCCCGGCGCGTGGCGCACCAGCTCGAGCAAATCGCGCCGTTCGAACAGGCCGGACATGGTGGGGGCGTGGCGCGTGATGTCGACCAGCTGGCCGCTGCGCACTGTCACGATGGCGGGACCGGCGCCAGGGCCGTCGCGCCAGATGCGGCCGACCAGCGTGGCGTCGGCCACGTCGGCAGGCAGCATCGTCTTGGGTATGCTGTTGTTGGTCATCGGCTGCGGTCTCCACACTGCACGAAATCGTCAGGCTGCTCCGGGCGGCTTGGACAGCCGGGCGGATGCGCCCTCTTCTATATATATGCTGCGGTACATGAAGCGCTTTGGCGCTGGAATGTTACCGCAACCACTGCAGTCTACGCGCAGCGATTACCCATTGTCAACGACATATCACTACCTTGTTTTTTGGCAAGCCGCGGCGCGCCATCCGACTCGCGTCGCACCAGTTCGAAGGCCATGGTGACCTGCGCCGGATCGCCGGCACAGCCGTCGCGCAGCGCGCGCACCTGGCGCACCAGCGCCTGCACGGCTTCGCGCGCCATGCCGGCAATGGGCTGGCGCACGGTGGTCAGTTCGGGCCAGATCGTGGTGGCCAGGGCGGAATCGTCGAAGCCGGTGACGGTCAGGTCGCCCGGCACATCGAGGCCGAGGCGCTGGGCCACCGCCACGGTGGCGGCGGCCATGTCGTCGTTGCTGGCGAAGATCGCAGTCGGACGCTCGGCCAGCGCCAGCAGCTGGGCGGCGGCGGCAAGGCCGGAACGGTAGGTGAACATCCCCGGCACCACCAGCTCTGCTGCGGCATCGACGCCCTTCTCTGCCAGCGCGGCGCGATAGCCCTGCAGGCGGCGCGCGCTGGCCGTCTGGTTGGGATGGCCGGCGATGAAACCGATGCGCCGGTGGCCGAGCTCGACGAGGTGGCAGGTCATCCGGCGCGCCGCTTCATGGTCGTCGATGCCGACCGCGCCCAGGCGCGCATCCGGGGCGCCGCATGCCACCACCACGGCCGGCACGCCGGCCTTGACGATGCAGTCGATCAGGGCGCGGCTGTCGCACAAGGGCGGCGGCAGGATGATGCCGTCGAGGCCATTCTCGATCAGGCGCTGCGCATGCGCCGCTTCCTGTTCGCCAGGCTCGCATTTTTCCACGAACAGCTGGACGTTGTTGCGCCCCGACTGGCCCAGCAGGCCGACCAGGAACTCGCCCAGGTAAGCGGCACTCGGATTGCTGTACAGGAAGCCGACGCGGATCGGTTTGGCGCCGGCCAGGTTGCGCGCTTCCTGGTTCGGCGTGTAGCGCAGTGTGGCGATCGCCGCTGCCACCTTCTGGCGCGTGCTTTCCCGCACCAGGCCGGTGCCATTCATGACGCGCGAGACGGTCATCGCCGACACGGCGGCGAGTCTGGCCACATCGGCCATGGTGGCCTGCACCGGGCGCGCCGCGTGTTGCTGTACAGCGTCAGCCTTGGGTTTGTTCATCTGGCGAAAAATCCTGTCTGGCGCGATGTATATACGCAATCTTAGCATGGGGATCGCCCCAGGATCACGGCATTGCCGCGTTCAGATTTGCACCGGCCAGCAGTGGGAAGGCGGCCCGTGATGCCGCGTCGATACTTCGATGCCACACAGTTAGACAATTGGTGACATTTACGATGTATGCAGTTAAGGTATATCAATGGACAACACGAATCAATCCCGCTTTCGTCGTTCAAAGTTGAACGAGTGGCTGCTCTTGTGCGTCGCTTTCGTGGTGTTCGGCGCGACGCTGGCGGGCTGGTATTCGGTGGAAAGCGCGCGGGTGATCGCGGCGGAAAATGAACGCCTCGGTGCGCTCTCGAAAATCCTGGTCAAGGACGTCGCCGTGAACCTGGTGGTCGTGAACAATGCCCTGGCCGGCGTCGTGCGCGACCGTCTCGGCGGCGCCAGCGCAAACGACATGGCCGCCGTCACCCAGCGCCTGCGCGCGCTGGTTGAAGCCATGCCGGGCGTGCGCGGCTTGCTCGTCCTCGATGCAAACGGCAAGGTCATCGCTGCCGTACCGGACGACCTGATAGGCCGCAACTTTGCCGGGCGCCCCTACTTCACCGCGCCGAAGCAAGGCGGCGACGCCACAAAACTGTACCTGGCGCCGCCGTTTCGCTCGATCCGGGGCGACATCGTGATGAGCGCCACCCGCACGATTCCCGGCCCGGGTCCCTTCCGCGGCGTCGTCAGCGCCGTGCTCGACCCGGGCTATTTTTCCAGCATCCTGAACACGGCGCTGTACGCATCGGACCTGCGCGCCGCCATCGTCTACCATGGCGGCGCCGCGTTTGTCGATGTCGGCGCGCGCCCGCTCAGCCCTGGCGCGGGCGAACAGCTGCGCGCGGATGGCGCCATCGTGCCGGCCAGCCTGCGCGCCGACAGTACCATCGCCCTGACGCTGCGGCGCGACCGGGCGCTGACGCTGGCGCCACTGAACCGTCAGGCCCAGGCGTTTGGGGCCGTGGCCGCCATGCTGGTACTGGTCAGCGCCGCCACATTGGCATGGTCGCAGCGACGCCGCCGCGGCTTGCTCGCATTCGAGCAGGAGCACAAGCGCGAGCTGGCCCGGGCCGAGGCCATCAGCGCCAGCGAGGCGCGCTTTCGCACCCTGATCGAAGAAGCGCCGGTCGCCGTCGCCATGGCCCGCCGCGGCCGCTTCATCTACACCAACCGGCGCTACAACCTGTTGCATGGCTATGCGCCCGAGGACGACCTGACCAGCCTGCCATGGCGCGCCATGATCGCGCCCAGTTCGCTGCATGCACTGGCCGAGCAGCAGGCTTGCCTCGATGTCGATGGCGCCGCCGAACAGCGCTTCGAGGCGATCGCCCTGGGCAAGGGCAATGCCCTGATTCCTGTGCTCAAGGCCACCACCCGCGTCACGCTCAGCGACGGCCCGGCCACACTGATCTTCGTGCAGGACATCACCGCCCAAAAGACCGCGGAGAGCAATCTGCTCGAAGCGCGCGACGCCGCACAGGCGGCCAATCGCAGCAAGGCCGAGTTCCTGGCGAATATGAGCCACGAAATCCGCACCCCGCTCAACGCGATCCTGGGCATGGCTTATCTGCTCGAGCGCGCCAACCACGACGCCGCGGCGGCGTCAATGCTGCAAAAAATCCGCATTGCCGGCCGATCGCTGCTGGGTATCATCAACGATATCCTCGACGTCTCCAAGATCGAAGCGGGCGCCATGGTGCTCGAGCGCAGCTGGTTCCCGCTGCAGGACGTCATCGATACGGTGGCCGCCACCATGGGGGTGGCGGCCGGCGACAAGCCGATCGCGCTGCTGGTCCAGCCGCTGCCGCCATTGGCAGCCATGGCGCTGGGCGACGCCCTGCGGCTCGAACAATTGCTGGTGAACCTGACCAGCAACGCCATCAAGTTCACCGACAGCGGACAGGTGGTGTTGACGGTCGAGGCCGAGTCGCTGCCAGACGGCCATGCTGAACTGGTGTTCAGCGTCACCGATACCGGCATCGGCATCGCGCCGGACCAGCAGGAGAGCATCTTTTCATCCTTCATCCAGGCCGACAGTTCGACCACGCGCCGCTACGGCGGCTCCGGCCTGGGGTTGACCATCTGCAAACAGATCGTCTCTCTGATGGGCGGGCGCATCGGCGTGCGCAGCGCGCCCGGTGCCGGCAGCACGTTCTGGTTCGCCCTGACACTGCCGGTGCGGCCTGCCGCCGCCAGCAGTTCCTCGCCCGAAATGGTCGACCTCGCTGTCCTGATTGCGGCGGCGCCGGGTCCCGGCCAGGCGGTGCTGGCCGATACCGCGCGCGCGCTCGGCTGGCAGGTGCGCAGCGTCGCCGCCGGCGAAGAGGTGCTGGCCGAAGTATTGCGGCCGCGCCGTGGCAGTCCGGTCGGCGTGGTCGTCCTCGACTGGCAACTCGGCGCGGATGGCTGCCTGGCGGCAGCCCGGGCCCTGCGCGCCGACGCCGCCGCACGGGGTTGCGGCATCGTCATCGTGATCAGTACCTGCCAGGCCGCGGCCTTCGAGAACCATCTGGCGCGCCCGCTTGCCGACGCGCTGCTGACCACGCCGGTGACCGCCTCGACGCTGTACAACGCCGTGATCGAAGCGAAACGCAAGCGTGCGGCCAACGGCGCTGCGCCCGATGTACGCCCGGCAGGCGCGCAGGCGCTGGCGGGGGTGCGCTTGCTGGTGGTCGACGACAGCGGCATCAACCGCGATGTCGCGGCCAGCATCCTGGCCGAGGAAGGTGCCGAGGTCGTGCTGGCCGAAAATGGTCGCATCGCGGTCGACTGGCTGGTGCGCCACCCGCACGCGGTCGACCTGGTGCTGATGGATGTGCAGATGCCGGTCATGGATGGTATCGAGGCAACCCGCGTCCTGCGCGGCATGGCGCAGTTCGCCGATTTGCCGATCGTTGCCCTGACCGCCGGCGCGTTCAGCGCGCACCAGGATGCCGCCCGCAACGCCGGCATGAGCCATTTCGTCGCCAAGCCCTTCGATATCCCGCTGACGATCGCGCTGATCCGGCGCCTGGCCGGCGTCAATGAAGGCGCCGCGGCGCAACCTGCCTTGCCGGCACACGAACAGGAACAGGGGCGCGCCGTCCTCGACGCGCGGCTCGGCCTGCGGATCTGGGGGACGCACGACAAATACCAGCGCTATCTGCGCAAATTCGGCGCAGCCTACGGCGACGTGGTCGCGCACCTGCGGCGCGACCTGGCCAGCGGCGACTCCGCGGCCGTGATCGCCCTGAGCCACAAGCTGGCCGGGGCCGCCGCCAACGTGGCACTGCCAGCGGTGAGCGCGCTGGCGCGGCGCCTCGAGTCCGCCATGGCCGACCCGGGCGCCGGCGCCGCCTTGCTCGGTGAACTGGAGGTGGCGCTGGGCGCCGCCCTCGATGCGCTGGCCAGTTTTGCGCCGCCGATGGCACTGGAGCCGGTGCCGGGATTCACCCTGGCGCCGGGCGCCGCGCTCGCGCCCCTGCTCGAACGCATGCAGGCCGCCCTCGAGGAAGGCATGCCCGAACCGGCCCTCGCCGCGCTGGCCGACCTGGCGCCGCTGGTGCCGACCGCACTGCTGGCGCCGATTGCGGTCTGCATCGACGATTTCGATTGGCCCGGCGCTGCGCGCCATACCGCGGCGCTGGCCAGCGCTCATCCCACTTCTTTCGCTAGCTGACCATGCAGTTAACCATCCTCATCGTCGACGACGAACCAAGCAACCTGGCCATCATGCGCAACATCCTGCGCGAGCAATACCGGCTGGCGTTTGCCCGTTCCGGCGCCGAGGCCGAAGCGGCCGTGAAACGCCATCGTCCGGCCATGGTGCTGCTCGACATCGGCCTGCCCGACACCAACGGCGTGGAACTGTGCCGGCGCCTGAAGGCGCTCGACCCGGACAACGCCATGCGCGTCATCTTCGTTACCGGCTACCGCGATGTGGCGCACGAAGAAGCGGGCTTTCAGGCCGGCTGCGTCGATTACATCGTCAAGCCGGTGTCGCCGTCACTGGTGCGCGCGCGCGTGGCGGCGCACCTGGCCCAGGTGCGCACCAGCGCGCTGGAACGCAGCCACCACGACGCCATCCTGATGCTCGGCCATGCCGGCCACTACAACGACAGCGACACCGGCGCCCATATCTGGCGCATGGCTGCCTACGCACGCGAACTGGCGCTGGCCCGCGGCTGGGATGCGCAAGCGGCGGACCAGCTCGAACAGGCCGCGCCCATGCACGACACCGGCAAGCTGGGCATCCCGCACACCATCCTGCGCAAAAATGGCCCGCTCGACGCGGCCGAATGGGCCATCATGCGCACCCATCCGGCCATCGGCCACGCCATCCTCAGCCAAAGCAGCGCGCCTGTCTTCCAGCTGGCCGCCGAGGTGGCCTTGCGGCACCACGAAAAATGGGACGGCTCCGGCTACCCCGACGGCCTGGCCGGCAGCGCCATTCCCGAATCGGCACGCATCGTGGCACTGGCCGACGTATTTGACGCGCTCAGCATGGCGCGCCCTTATAAAGCGCCATGGCCGATCGCGCAGATCACCGGCTACATCATGGAAAATCGGGGCAAGCACTTTGAGCCGGCCCTGGTCGACTGTTTCGTGACAGCCTTGCCGACCCTGCTCGACGTCAGATCGCGCTGGCAGGCCAGGGAAGAAGCCATGCTGGTGCATGACATCAATTTCGATGGCAGCATTGTTGCTGAAAGAGCTGGTAAATAATCTGGTGAATTTGGTTTTTTCCAGTAAATTTGTTTCTCCATGCCAATATGCGTATAATGTTGGTTTCCCTGCCAACCATCTGACTCCCATGCCAAGCCCCGACGTATGTACTACGCAAAAGGCCGCCGAAATCCTCGGCGTCTCCGTCACGTCGGTGCAGCAACTGGTTGAATCGGGCGTCATCGAAGCCTGGAAAACCAAGGGCGGACACCGCCGCATTCCGCTGGCCGCAGTGCAGGCTTACATGGGCGCCACCAGCGGACATGTACGCACAGCGTTGTCACATCACAACGGCGCTGCGCCGGCGTCGATCCTGGTGGTGGAAGACAATCCGATGCAACGCGCGCTGTATGACAAGCAAATCGGCAGCTGGGCGTTGCCTGCTGTCGTGCGCTTTTGCGAAACTGGCTACCAGGCCCTGATCGAGATTGCGCGCGACAAGCCGGATATCCTGCTGGCCGATATCGTCATGGAAGGCATCGATGGATACGAGGTGATCCGCACCATCCTGGCCGATCCGGTGCTGGCGAACATGAACATCGCCATGCTGTCGAGCCTGACACCGGAACAACTTGCCGAGCGCGGCGGCGTGCCGCCAGGGGTCGTATTCTTTGCCAAGCCGGTCAATTACGACGAGTTGCGCGGCTACCTGCGCGCCTGTTGTGCACAGCAGGTCCGGCGCGTCATACCGGCCGGCTGAACCCCTTTTCCACCTTGTTGCGGTTGCGCCATGCGTCTCGCCTATATTGCCATTGACCCGCAGGAACTGCTTGCCGCCACGGCCGGCGACGCTGCGCTGTTTTGCAGTCTGTCGCACATTTTTCTCGACGCTGCCCCAGCCGCGTTCGCCCGGATGGAGCAGGCCGGCCAGCTCGACGCGGGCGGCGCGTCCAGTGCCTTCATCGCCGCCAGTCATTCCTTGCGCGGGATGACCGCCCTGGTCGGCGCGCGCGCACTGACGGCGCAGCTGGCCGAGCTCGAGCGGCAGGCCAAGGATGGCCACTGTCCGGCCGGCAGCGCCCTGGCGCCGGCCAGCAGTTTGCTCGCGCTGGTGTGCGACGAAGTGCGGCGCAGCATGGACAGTGCGCCGGGCGACCCTGCATGAAGCGGGCCGCACTGGCCGAGCGCATCCGTCCGCAGACGGCACTGGCCATCATCGGTGCGCTGCTGATCGGCCTGCTGGCTGTGCACACACTGGCCTCCGCCTGGCTGCTGCGCTCGGAGGCGCTGGACGACTGGCGCCAGGACCTGAACAACCTCTCGCTGCTGCTGGCTGAAAATACGGCGCAGTCCATGACTGCCGCCGAACTGGTGCTCGCCAGCGTCGCCGACGAAGTGCACAGCGGCCTGCCGGCCAGCGGCGCCGCCCTGCAGGCCGCGTTCCGCAATGAGCAGACCCACCAGATGCTACGCCACAAAATCGGCGGCGTGCCGCAAATCGATGTCGCCACCATCTCCGGCGCCGACGGCACGGTGGTGGCATTTACGCGCGCCTGGCCGACCCCGGCGATCAATCTGGCGCAGCGCGACTATTTTAGCTGGCACCGCGACCACCCCGGCCGCGCCGTCCACCTCAGCGCGCCGGTGCAGAACAAGGGCAACGGCAAGTGGACGTTTTACCTGAGCCAGCGCATTGACGACGCCGACGGAAAATTCCTGGGCGTGGTGCTGGTCGGCCTGTCCTGCGATTTTTTCAGCGACTTTTTTCAGCGTACCAATATCGGCGAAGAAGCCGCCGTGTCGCTGTACCGGCGCGACTTCAGCTTGCTCGCGCGCTGGCCGGCCGCGCCAGCACAGATGGGGCGTAAAAACCTGAGCGGCTCCACCTTCAACATCATTGAGCGCGGCAAGGGTGCGACCGTGATGGAACTGGATGGCCCGCGCGCCGCGCAGGACGGCAAACGGGTCAGTCGCCTCGGCGCCGCGCGTCTGGTGCGCGGCCAGCCGCTGATCATCAACGTGACCGTCACCGAAGATGTGTACCTGGCCAGCTGGTGGCGCATGCTCAAGGCGATGGGCGGCGCGGCGCTGGTCAACCTGATCGCACTGACGCTGGCCCTGATGGCGATGGCAGCCCTGCTGCGCCGGCGCGAACGCGATGCCGAGCGCGCCGTCGCCCTGCAGGAACAGGCGCAAGCGGCGAATGCCGCCAAATCACGCTTCCTGGCCCTGGTCAGCCATGAAATCCGCACGCCGCTGGCCGGCATTTCCGGCATGAATGCATTGCTGCTCGAGACCCTGCTGGATCCGGTCCAGCGCGAGTATGCCGGCCATGTCGACACCAGCGCGGCGAATCTGATGCGCATCCTGAACGATATTCTCGACCTGTCCAAGGTCGAGGCCGGGAAGCTGGCAGTGACGCCGGCCGCTTTCGACCCGCGCCAACTGGTGCAGGAAGTGCTGGCGCTATACCAGCCGCAGGCGCTGCGCAAAGGGCTGGAGCTGGTCGCCAGCATCGACCCGGCAGTGGCGCCGGCCGTGCGTTCGGACCCGGCGCGCATCGCGCAGGTGCTGGGCAACCTGGTCAGCAACGCGATCAAGTTCACGGCGGCCGGCCAAGTGCGCATCCTGCTGGCCCCGGATCCGGCCACTGGCGAGCTGGTGTTCACGGTGCAGGACAGCGGCATCGGCATCACGCCCGAACAATTGCAGCGCCTGTTCCAGCCCTACGCGCAGGGTGGCGACCATATCAGCGGTTTGTACGGCGGCACCGGCCTGGGCCTGGCGATTTGCAAACAGCTGGTCGAACTACTGGATGGCACGATCGCTTGTACCAGCGAACCTGGCGCCGGTTCGTGCTTCCATTTCGCCCTCGCCTGCCCGGCCGTGGCGACACCAGCACCGGCGCGCATGCCGGCGCCGACGCCGCCAGGAATGGCTGCGTCGGGCCGCATCCTGCTGGTCGACGATACCGCCATGAACCTGCAACTGGCCCGCGTGCAGCTGCAGCGGCGCGGCTACCAGGTCGACACGGCCGGGAACGGCGCCATGGCCCTGGCCGCGCTGGAGCACCAGGACTATGACGTCGTCCTGATGGACTGCATGATGCCGGTCATGGACGGTTACCAGGCTTGCCGCGCACTACGCGCGCGCGAGAAGCAACTGGGCCTGCCCGCTACGCCGGTCATCGCCCTGACGGCCGCCGCCGGCGATGAGGAACGCGCGCTGTGCCTGGCCGCCGGCATGGACGATTTTCTGCCCAAGCCGTTTAGCGCCGACCAGCTGTACGCGCTGGTCGCGCGCTGGACGCCGCAACCGGCCTGACAGCTGTTCGCCGCGCTCTTCCAAACTTCTACATACTGAATCAGATTCAGGGCGTGGCGTCGTCGCAATACTGCGTATACACCGCCAGCACCGCGGCGCGCTGCGCCACGAAGGCGCGCACGCAGGCCGGATCGAAGTGACTGCCGGCGCCGCTTTCGATCATCGCGAACGCGCGCGCCACATCCCAGGCCGGCTTGTATGGGCGCGCCGAGGTCAGCGCGTCGAACACGTCGGCCACGGCCACGATGCGTCCGTACAGGGGAATGTCGTTGCCTTTCAGGCCGCACGGGTAGCCGCTGCCATCGTATTTCTCATGGTGCGACAAGGCGATTTCTGCCGCTGCCTGCAGGACCGACGAGTTGCTGCCGGACAGGATGTCAGCGCCGATTCTGGCATGGGTGCGCATGCAGGCCAGTTCCGCACTGTCGAGCCGGCCCGGCTTGAGCAAGATTTGGTCGGGAATGCCGATTTTGCCAATGTCGTGCATCGGTGCGGCCGCGCAAATCAATTCCTGCTGCTGCGCGTCGAGCCCCAGGCCGGCGGCCAGGATGCGTGCGTACTGCGCCATGCGCACCAAGTGGCTGCCGGTGTCGGCATCGCGAAATTCCGCCAGGCGCGCAAGGCGGTGCACCGCATCGCTCTCGCCGGCTACCACGGCGCAGGCCGCTTCCGTGACCGCGTCGGTCAAGGCCTCGGCACGCGCCATGAGCGCCACGTCGGCCTGGCGCCTTACCAGCAGGTTGCGTACCCGGGCTTGCAGTTCGATGTGATCCATCGGCTTGGTCAGGAAATCGTTGGCGCCCAGTTGCAAGGCGCGGTGGCGCACAGCGCGGTCGGTATCGGCCGTCATCATGATCGTGGCGACCGGTTCCTCTACGAACATTGCGCGCAACCGCGTCAGAAACTCCAGGCCATTCATGACCGGCATCATGTAGTCGAGCAGTACCAGGTCCGGCCTGGTGTTGCGGCACCAGTCCAGCGCCTTCAGCGGATCCTCGAGGGCCACGGTGGTTACGCCGCCGACCCCTTTGAGCATGTGCGAAAACAGTTTCAGGTTGATGTGGTCATCGTCCAGAATCAGCACCTTCATATTTCCCTTTGGCAATTATTATTGTGTATATTGACAAGTATAATGATTCCAACGATTTAATGGTAATTTCTGTAGATTTATTTCTTTATTCGACATATTTGTTGTATCTTGGCATCTTTGCTCACGGTTGGAGTCCTGCATGCAAACAGACCCGCAGCCGAACGTCGGCCTCGAGCGGATCGACGCGCGCGTTTTATTGGTGATCTTCGTTGTCGTCATGGTGGCTGGCATCTGGCTCGTAACGCTGGCGCAGCTGGCGCACGCGCGCACCCGGGCCATCGCCGGAGCCCAGCGCGATGCGCAAGGGCTGGCGCGCGTGTTCGAGGAACATGCGGTACGCACCATTGAGGCGGCGGACCAGGCCGTCACTTACCTGCGCTTCCGCTACAACGCGCTGGGCATAACGCTGGACGTGAATGCCGACCTGCAGCGTGGCCTGAACCCGGGCCATTTGTACAATCTGTTCACCGTGGTCGACGCGCATGGCGACACGGTCCTGTCGAGCCAACCCTTCACCCCGACCAACCTGAGCGACCGCGAACATATCCGGGTGCATGTGGCCGGCCATACCGAGGGTTTGTTCATCAGCAAACCGGTACTCGGTCGCGTCTCGAAAAAATGGTCGATCCAGCTCACCCGCCGCATCGAGCATGGGGACGGATCGTTCAAGGGCGTGGTGGTGGCCTCGATGGACCCCTACTATTTCACGCGCCTGTATGACGAGGTCAATCTCGGGGCCCGCAGTTCAATTGCGCTGATCGGCGACGATGGCGTGGTGCACGCGCGCCGCGTTGGCCAGGTCAATTCGATCGGCCAGGACCTGCGTGGCAGCGCCCTGTTCGCGCAGATGCAGGGGCGCGCGCGCGGCACCTTTTCCGAACGCAGCCCGGTCGACCAGGTGCAGCGCCTGTATGGGTTCGAGAAAGTGGCCGGCTACCCCTTGACCGTCCTCGTCGGCCTCGACTATGGCGAGTTATTGGCCGACTACGATTCGCGGCGCGACCAGTCGCTGCTGCTGGCCAGTGTCGCCAGTGCCGCGATCCTGCTGTTCGGCGCCGCCCTGGTGGTGCTGCTGGCACGCTTGATCGAGAGCAGGAAGCGGGCCATTTCGGCGAGCCAGGCCAAATCGCGCTTCTTGTCGAATATGTCGCACGAGTTGCGCACGCCGCTCAACGGCATCCTCGGTTTCAACGCCCTGCTGCGCGAGGGGCTGAGCGATCCGCTCCAGATCGACTTCGCCGAGACCGTCGAAACCAGTGCGCGGCAATTGCTGGCCATGGTCGACGCGGCGCTCGAACTGAGCGCGCTCGAGTCCGGCCAGCAGCGTCTGGACAACGCCCCGGCCGTGCTGGCCGACGTGTTTGAACAGGCCCTGTCGGCGCACCGCGCTGCCGCCACGGCCAAGGGGCTGCACCTGGCGCTGCGGGTCGACGCGAACGCGCCGCCAGTGCTGGTATGCGACCGGGCCAGGCTGGTGCGGGTGCTCGACATCCTGCTCAGCAATGCGGTGGGATTCACGGCGACCGGCCATGTCCTGCTGCACGCCGCCCGCACGGCCGGCGCGTGGGATTTTGCCGTGGAGGACACCGGCGTGGGTGTCCCGCTGGCGCACCATGCCAGCATTTTCAAGAAATTCTCCCCCAGCGACGACAGCGCCAGCCGCGCGCGCGCCGGCGCCGGTCTCGGGCTGGCGATTGCCGCGCAACTGGTGGCCTTGATGGGCGGATCGCTGACGCTGGCGTCGGTGCCAGGACAAGGCGCGACATTTCGCGTGTCGCTGCCGCAACGCGACCGGCAGCTGGACGGGCCCGTGTAGGCCAGGGCCTTTTTGGCCGCGCCGGATTTGATGTGCATCATGGCTGCCAAGGCGTGCGCCCGGCATCGTTTCATGCATGCTCAGGGCGCATCGGCGCCCGCGGGCTTTACCCGGGAGAACCGCCATGTACCAACGTATCCTGATTCCCACCAATGGCTCCGACGCGTCGCTGCGCGCCATTCATGCCGGTATCGCCCTGGCCAAGATGTTGCATGCCGAGGTGGTCGCGCTGTCGGTCGCGCCTGAATTCCACCTGCTCTCGCTCGCGCCCAGCCAGGTCGAGCCGCCGGCTGACGCGTTCGCGTCCGAGCACCATGCGCGTGCCATGCACATGCTGCATCAGGTGAGCCATGCTGCGCGCGAGGCCGGCGTGCCCTGCACCTGCGAATTCAAGGTCTCGGATCACCCGTGGGAGGCGATCTGCACCACCGCGCGCGACCGCCAATGCGACCTCATCAACATGGCCTCGCACGGCCACAAGGGCATCAGGAGCATGCTGCTGGGCAGCCAGACCCAGAAGGTGCTGGTGCACTGCGCGGTGCCGGTGCTGGTCCAGCACTAGAACGCGTCAAGCGACGCGGATCAGCTTCTTGTTGACGAACTCCTGGATACCGGCCGCCGACAGTTCGCGCCCGAAACCGGAATGCTTGACGCCGCCAAACGGCAATTCAGGCGCGGTCAAGGCTTCGCTGTTGATGAAGACCATGCCGGTATCGATGCGGCGCGCCACGCGCTTGCCCCGTTCGAGGTCTTGGGTGAACACCGAACCACCCAGGCCGAACGGCGAATCGTTGGCCAGCGCCACCGCAGCGTGCTCGTCGGCGACGCGAAAGAACAGCGCCACCGGTCCAAAAAATTCTTCCTTGTAGGCCGGATTGGCGGGCGTGATATCGGTCAGGATGGTCGGCTGCATGAAGGCGCCGGCACGGTCGACGCGCGCGCCGCCCATGATGACGCGGGCACCGGCGCCGACTGCGCGTTCAACCTGGTCAAGCAGCGTGTCAAGCGCACGTTCGGACGACAGTGGCGCCAGCGTGGTGCCCGCATCGAGCGGATCGCCGGCGCTGAACTTGGCCAGCGCGGCCTGGAACTTGTCGAGGAAGCGCTCGGCCATTGCGTCGACCACAATAAAGCGCTTCGACGCCGTGCAGGCCTGGCCGGAATTGCCCATCCGGCCGGACACGGCGCACTTGACGGCCTGGTCGAGGTCAGCATCGTCAAGCACGATAAAGGCGTCGCTGCCACCGAGTTCGAGGGTGGTTTTTTTCATGTTCTGTCCGGCGCGCGCAGCCACCACGGCACCTGCGGCTTCGCTGCCGGTCAGGGCCACGCCGCGAATGCGCGGGTCGTCGATCAGCTGCGAGATCTGGTCTTTCGAGATGAACAGGTTGGTGTAGGCACCGTCCGGGGCGCCTGCATCCTGCAGCAACTGCGCGAACGCCAGTGCACATTGCGGCACGTTGGACGCGTGCTTGACCATCACCACATTCCCGGCCATCAGGTTCGGGGCGGCGAAGCGGGCGATCTGATAATACGGATAATTCCACGGCTCGACGCCCAGCAGCACGCCGATCGGGAAGCTTTCGACGACACTGTCGGTGCCGCCTGCATCGAGTTTTTGGGGCGCCAGGAAGGCTTCGGCGTGGTCGGCGTAGTAGTCGATGATGGCCGCGCTGAGCGCCACTTCACCGGCGCTTTGCGCCAGCAATTTGCCCATTTCGAGCGTAATGAGCCGGGCCAGTTCACCAGAGCGCTCGCGCATCAGCGCCGCTGCGCGCTTGAGCACGCTCGCGCGCTCGGCATAGTTGCGTTCGCTCCAGTCGTTGGCGAAGCAGTGGCTGGC
Source organism: Massilia sp. S19_KUP03_FR1 (assembly GCF_036688685.1). NCBI lineage: Bacteria > Pseudomonadati > Pseudomonadota > Betaproteobacteria > Burkholderiales > Oxalobacteraceae > Massilia > Massilia sp. S19_KUP03_FR1. The sequence continues at coordinate 98,671 of NZ_JAQQPS010000019.1, forward strand.
CGCTTGCAGGCGTGCCTCCATGGCGGCGTCGTCGTGGTCGTCAAAGGTGGCGAGGGTTGCGCCGTTGTACGGATTGATACTTTGGTAAGCCATGTGATGTCCTTGATTGGGTCGATGAAACAGAGGGTGATGCAATTCAATCCGCGCCAACGCGGATGACGAGCTTGCCGAAATTCTTGCCTTCCAACAGGCCGATGAAGGCTTGCGGCGCGTTTTCGAGGCCGTCCACAATGTCTTCGCGAAATTTGATCTTGCCAGCGCTGAGCCACTGGCTCATCTGCGCAAAAAACTCGCCGTAGCGGTCGCCGTAGTCGTCGAAGATGATAAAACCCTGCATCTTGATGCGCTTGGTAAGCAGGGCGCGGGTCAGCACGCGCAGCCGGTCCGGCCCGGCCGGCAGGCCAGTGGCGTTGTAGTCAGCGATCATGCCGCACAGGGGCACTCGGGCGCGCGCGTTGAGCAGTGGCAGCACGGCGTCGAACACCGCGCCACCGACGTTTTCAAAATACACATCGATGCCCTTGGCACAGGCGGCGCCGAGCTGTGCGGCAAAGTCGGGGCTGCGGTGGTCGATGCAGGCGTCGAAACCGAGTTCTTCAACAACGTAGCGGCATTTCTCCGCGCCGCCGGCCACGCCCACGACGCGGCAACCCTTGAGTTTGGCGATCTGGCCGACCACCGAACCGACCGCGCCGCTGGCCGCTGCCACCACCACCGTCTCCCCGGCTTGCGGCTGGCCGATGTCCAGCAGTCCCATGTAGGCAGTAAAGCCCGGCATGCCCAGCACGCCCAGCGCGCTCGACGGATGCGCCAGACCGGCCAGCTTGCGCAGACCGGTGCCGTCGGACAGCGCATAGTCTTGCCAGCCATTGAAACCGAGGACCAATTCGCCAACACTGAAATCAGGATGACGCGACGTTTCGACCCGCGCCACGGTGGCGCCGATCATCGTCGCGCCCAGCGCGACCGGCGCTGCATACGAAGCTGCATCGCTCATGCGGCCGCGCATATACGGGTCGAGCGACAGATACAGTGTGCGCAGCAGCATCTGCCCGTCTTGCGGCACCGGCATGGCGCTTTCCTGCAGCGAAAAATTGGCATCGGTCGGCGCACCGTGCGGCCGGCTCTGGAGGACGATGGAACGGTTCATACTGGGGCTTTGGGACATGGTATTGGGTTCCTGTTCGGGACAGTCGTGGACATGCTGGAGAGGCTGACGCTGGTGGCGCCGGCGCGCTTGCTCGGATCGAGCCTGCACTGGCGAACGTCACGGCTGGCGCTGCTTGTGTGATTGACTATACACCAACATTAGACCAGTCAACTTGTATCGTGCGGGGGCATTCGGGCGCAGACGTCAGGCAACGCACAACGACTTTCGGGAACCTTTATCACCAGAAAAGTTCTGAAGTTCCTTATTTAGCGTATTCGACTTACTCTTTTACAACTTTATACAATTAAACCTTTAGCACGATAAATTCAAAAATGTCGGACTGCCCGTGTTAGTCCCTCCACCCGTTTCTGCATAATTTCCTTGGTCACTTGATTCGTTTCCAGACACACAGCGAGCACCACAGCGGCCGTCGTGCGAATTCCTTTCGATGCTGTTGGTTTAAAGTATCTTGTGCCGCGATCAGGCAACAGCGCGTTGAAACTAGGTGAAGTGGTCAAAGAAGAAGAAATGGGTTGATAAGGCGCACCGAGCCAAGGTCTCATAAAGCGGTAATTCGCTCCGAGGCACAAGAGAAAGCGATGTTGTTGCAAAACTCCACGTGAAGGCAGAACTTCCACCCGTTTGGATGGCCCGGAAGATCCGCGTGAAATAAATTTCCTTATTCTGCACGACCGACTTTAAGCGAAAATTTCGGCAATTTCGTTTTTTAGCATTCCATGCCGAGTGCGGGAGTAACTACTGTGGCCGCCGATGGTACGCCGCCCACCCTCACAATGGTTTTTAACCAGTCGAGCATGGGTGTGCCAGTTAATTATAGTGGTAAGCTTAATTCGGATACGGCGATATGCTTTCCCGTTCTACGGTGGCCATTTCAGCTAACGACGATAGCGACAGGTTTTGTTCGGCAAGGCGTGATTGGGAGCTCGACGGATTCAGCCCGGATCGAGACGCCAATAGCTTTTCGAACCGAAGCTTTTTTCTAGAGCTGTCTCAATTTGCACGATACTGAAAGCTTGCTCGGTAAGTATTAACGCGCCAGCATATGCCCCACCTTTTTTGCCGTCTTGACCGGTCCCCCATTGGACCTGGAGACACGCATAAGTCTTCCCGTCTATCTCTTGTGCTTTTTGTAGATCGATCCGGAGACCTTTCACGATGTCATACGGCTTTATTACTCCTTCGTCGTTATTATACTTTTCGGCAAATCTGACACCGGAGCCCGGCGTAACAGCCTTCTCCGATATACCCATATATTTTCCGAGCTTGACCGGAAGGTATGTACGAAGTATATAATTGCGTGTATTATTGCTGCAGTCTGTAAACTTTCCTGACTCATTATCTGTGTAGACGACGGTGTTTGCTGGTATCAGAGCAATTTGTGCGGACATTGTTTTTTCCTCGCCAGTCAGGCAAAGTGCCTGTTTCTTTTTCGCTAGCGACCGGCCAGCTACGGGCGCCGCCAAGCGCAGTTTTCCGATGCAATACACGAACTACTGCCGATCTAATAACGCCAATAGTCGCAAATTTGCCTAATTGTTTTGAATAAGCCCGAGGCTGCTTCGATGGATTCCCAATCGGCACCGACATCAACCAGCTTATTCATCTACCAAAGAATTTTGATCGTGTTCTCCGAAAAAGCTGTGAAAGCCTGGCCACGATTTTGACACGATGCAACACTGTTACTGTGCTTTCACTGACGTCCCCCGAAAAGTAGCAACTTCCGGTTGCGGTGGCAACACCTACTTACTGTGCATACATGTTGGGTTTGCTTCGAAATCGCTTTGTCGACCCTTGATGCATTTCGACCTTCCCCCCGCAGGCATTGTCGCCCGTAACTTTGACGCCTTTCGGGACGCTGAGGTCAAACCCGTCAACGCGCCATGACTCGTCTGTTAGCGCGAAACGTTCTGCCTCCGCAGCCGAACCTCGTATGTTGAAGATATCAGCTCGTCATCAGATATGAGATGGATCGGCCCGGCGACGCGCCAAAGTGCGCGTCGCCCGTTGCTGCGGCTGCAAGCAGTAGACGCGGCAGCAACGCGTTGCTTATTGCGGCCAACAATCACATTTATTTACTGGCCTATCATTTACCTTTTCGATCTCCGGCCACATCACGGGGCCAGCACGTAACGCCCGGGAGCATCGTCGAGCAGGCCGTTCGGGCCGACAGGGCTTACCGGTAGCGCGGCAAGCTGGCCGCGCGACTGGCTGCGCAGCCAGTGTTCCCATGCCGGCCACCACGAGCCGACGCACACGGGCGCCGCAGCGCGCCAGGCTTCGGGGTCGAGGTAGCGGCCATCGGGTTCGCGCGTTGCAAGCTGGTAGTGCTGCTTGCCGTCGCCCTGCGGCGGGTTGACCACGCCGGCATTGTGGCCGCCACTGGTCAGGCAAAACGTCAGGGCGGCGTCGGTCAGCAGGTGCGCTTTGAACACCGAGGTCCAGGGCGCCACCGTGTCACGTTGCGTGCCCAGCACAAACAAGGGAAGGTCCAGGTCGGACAAGGCGACCGGGCGGCCGTCGACCAGGTAGCGGCCCTGCGCCAGGTCATTGTTCAGGTACAGGCTGCGCAGGTATTCGCTCTGCTGGCGGTACGGCATGCGGGTCGCATCGGCATTCCATGCGGCCAGGTCCGAGGTGGCGCGCTGGCCCTTGCCAAGCAAATAGTTCTGGACCATGCGCGACCACACCATGTCCTTCGAATTGAGCAGCGCGAACGCGCCTTCCATCTGCTTGCCGTCCAGGTAGCCCTTGCGGGCCATCACGTTATCGAGGAAATTGAGCTGGCTCTCGTCGATGAACAGGCCCAGCTCGCCCGGCTCGGTGAAATCGACCTGGGCCGCCAGCAGGGTGAGACTGGCCAGTCGCGTGTCGCCAGTGCGAGCCAGTGCGGCCGCGGCAATGGCCAGCAGCGTGCCGCCCAGGCAGTAGCCGAGCGCGGCGATGCCCTGCCGGGGATGGCGTGCGCCGACCTGGTCGATGGCGGCCAGCACGCCCAGCTTCAGGTAGTCGTCCATGCCGAGCTCGCGGTCGGCGGCGTCGGGATTCTTCCACGAGATCATGTAGACCGTGTGGCCCTGGTCGACCAGGTATCGCACCAGTGAATTGGCCGGAGACAGGTCGAGAATGTAGTACTTCATGATCCACGGCGGCACCATCAGCACCGGCTCCGCGCAGACCGTCGCCGTGCTGGGCTGGTAGGCGATCAGCTCAATCAGCCGGTTGCGGTATATCACCTTCCCCGGCGTCACGGCGACATCCCGGCCCGGCACGAACTGTTGCGGCGCGCGCGCGGCCGGCATGGCATCCTGGACCAGGTTGCGCCCTCCTGCGAGCAAATTGGCGCCGTGGCTGCGCGCCGTCTCGGCCAGCACGACCGGATTGGTGGCGAGAAAATTCGACGGTGCGACCATGTCGAGCAGCTGGCGCATGGCGAAGGTCCACAACTGTTCGTGGTGGCGGGTGACGCCCGGCACGCCGGTGGTGGCGTTATACCACCACTGCTGCTCCAGCAGGAAGCTCTGGTAGATCACGTTGAACGGCCAGCGTTGCCACTCGGGCGCGGCAAAGCGGCGGTCTTGCGGCAGGGGTTCGATGCAGGGCTGCGCCGGCGCCGTGGTGCCCGCGGCAAACGCCGCCAGGCGCAGCATCTTGCGCTGGGCCTTCATCACCAGCTCGACCTGCTTGGCAGGCGAGCCGGCCAGGTGCACCAGCCAATCGCTGGCTGCGGCCGCCAGCGACGCGGGCGAAAGGCCCTGGGTCCACCAGGCGATCTGGGCATGCAAGGCCTGGTCGAGCCCGCGACCCGGCGCCGCTGCGCAGGCGGCGCTATCCGGCTCGGCGGTCGGGACGATTGCGGTGTAAGTATCCATCAGCGATGCTCCAGTGGGGAAAGGCGTACGGCCGGCGCCGGGTTGAGTTCGCGGACCAGCCGCACTTCGCCGTCGCCCGCCTGGTGCTGCACCGTAAAGCCGAGCGAGCGGGCCAGGCGGATCACCGCCAGATTCTCCGCCAGCGCCGCGCCGACAATGCGCGCGGTGCCGCGCGCGCGCCAGTAGTCGACCAGCGCGCGCATCAGCAGGCCGCCCAGGCCCTGCCCTTTCAGGTCGCTGCGCACCGTCACCGCGAATTCGGCCTCCTGGTTGTCCGGGTCGGCCACCGCGCGCGCCACGCCCAGCGTTTCATTGACGCCGCCAATCCCGGGGCGGGTGGCGATGAAGGCCATCTCGCGGTCGTAGTCGATCTGGGTCAGGCGTGCCAGCTGGGCCGGCTGCAGCTCGCGCAGGTGCACGAACGTGCGCAGCCGCACATCTTCGGGGTCGAGCGCCCTGAAAAAGGTCAGGTGGGCGGCACCGTCTTCCGGGCGAATCGGACGCACCGTCAAGGGCGCGCCCTGCCAGTTGACGATGCGTTCGAGCTGGTCCGGGTAGGGCCGGATCGCCAGCCGGTCGAGGCCGTTTGTGCCGGAAGCGACCGCTTGCAGGCGAATGCGCCCGTCCAGCGCCAGCACGCCGCTGGCGTCGGCCAGCAACGGGTTGAGGTCGAGTTCGGCAATGGCGGGGAAATCGGCCACCAGCTGGGCCAGCCGGATCAGCACGGCGCAGATGGCGTCGACGTCGGCACCGGGCTGCTTGCGGTAACCGGCCAGCAACCGGGCCACACGGGTGCGCCCGACCATGTCGCGCGCCAGCACCAGATTCAGCGGCGGCAGGCCCAGCGCGCGGTCGGGATCGACCTCGACCGCGGTGCCGCCCTGGCCGAACAGGATCACGGGGCCGAACACCGCGTCGACAGCGGCGCCGACGATGAGTTCGAATGCGCCAGGGCGGCGCGCCATGGCTTGCACCGCAAAGCCGTCGATGCGGGCCTGGGGCGCGTGCACGGCAACTCGCGTGCGCATGGCCGACAGTGCCGCCGCCAGGGCCGCACCGTCGGCCAGGTCGAGCGCGACACCGCCGACGTCGGACTTGTGACTGATGTCGGGCGAGACGATTTTGAGAGCCACCGGATAGCCGATGCCGGCCGCGGCCGCCAGCACGGCATCCTGCGAGGTCGCCAGGCGCGTGGCCACCACCGGAATGCCGTAAGCGGCAAACACGGCCTTCGCAGCGGGCTCGGACAGCATGCCGTCCCCGTGCGCGTCGAGCAGGGCATGCACCGCTGCGCGGTCGGGCTGAAACGGCGCCGACGCCGGCGGCACTTGCATGAGCAGGCGCTGGTTGCGCGCGTACTGGACCAATTGCAGGAAACCGTCGACGGCCTGTTCAGGCGTGTCGAACGTGGCCAGGCCGGCCTGGTCACACAGGCGGCGCGCATCGATCAGGGCGTCGCCGCCCAGCCAGCAGGTGAGCAGACCGCGCGCACCGTCGCGCGCGATGGAAGCCACCGCTGCCGCCACTTCCACGCTGGGCACGATGGCAGTGGGGGCATGGATCAGCAAGACCGCGTCGGCGTCGCCGCTGCGCAGTACGACCTCGAGCGCGGCGCGGTAGCGCTCGGCCGGTGCGTCCCCAATCAGGTCGACCGGGTTTGCGCGCGACCAGGTCGCTGGCAGCAGCGCGTCGAGCGCGGCCAGCGTGGCACTTGATAAAATCGCCAGCTGGCCGCCACCGGCAATGAGCGCGTCGGTGGCCATCACCCCCGGCCCGCCGCCATTGGTAACAATGGCGAGGCGCTCACCGGCCAGGGCGTGGGTGCGCGCCAGCGTTTCGACGGCACTGAACAGATCGGCTGTGGTGCGCACGCGCAGCATGCCGGCGCGCCGGATGGCGGCGTCGTACACCGCATCCGAACCGGCCAGCGCGCCGGTATGCGACATGGCGGCGCGCGCGCCCTCTGCGACGCGCCCGGATTTGAGCACGATGACCGGTTTGGCGCGCGCCGCAGCGCGCGCCGCCGACATGAATTTGCGCGCATGGCGGATGTCTTCGATGTAGAGCAGGATGGCGTCGGTATCGGCGTCGCTGGCCAGGTAGTCGAGGATGTCGCCGAAGTCGACGTCGGCGCTGTCGCCGATGGAAATGAAGCGGGAAAAGCCGATGCCGCGCGACTTGGCCCAGTCCAGCATGGCCGTGACCAGCGCGCCGGACTGGGACACGAACGCAATGCGCCCTGGCAGCGCGGCGGTATGGGCGAAGCTGGCGTTCAGGCCAATGCCGGGCGCCAGCAGGCCGACGCAGTTGGGGCCCAGGATGCGCAACAGGTAAGGCCGGGCGGCGTCGAGTACGGCCTGGCGCAGTGTCACGCCCGGCGTGGCGGACGGCGCGCCGAGGCCGGCCGACAGGATCACCGCCGCGCGGGTGCCGCGCGCGCCCAGTGCGCGGATCAGGCCTGGAACGGTGGCAGCCGGGGTGCAGATGACGGCCAGGTCGGGCGCGGCCGGCAGCGCCGCCACGTCGCGGTAGACCGGGACGCCGGCCAGCGTCTCGTACTTGGGGTTGACGGCGTAGACCACGCCCTTGAACGGGCTGGCCAGCACATTGCCCAGTAGGTCGTGCCCACGCGCTGCGCGCGCCCGGAGGCGCCGATCACCGCTACCGAGCGCGGGGCAAACAGGTACTGCAGGTTGCGTACACTCATGGTGTCCCTTTATCGAAACAGCAGCACCGGCAGCTGCGTGTGTTCCAGCACCCGCGCAGTCTGGCTGGCCAGCACGTGTTCGGTGGCGCCGTGGCGACCGTGCGAACCCATGCAGATCAGGTCGATGTCGCCTTCGCCCGCGGCCTGCAGGATGGCCCGCCATGGTTCGGCACCGGCCAGCAGCTTGCCCTCGCAGGACACACCCAGCAGCGTCGCCTGGGCGGTGACGTCGGCCAGGATTTGGGCAGGATCGGCGCGTGCATCGGCAGCCGCGTCGAGTGCACGCGCGGCTACCGGAACAACGTGCAGCACCACCACGTGCGCGCCGATGCCGGCTGCAAACGCCAGGCCCTTGCGCACCAGCGGGACCATCGACAGCGAGCCGTCGACCGGCAGGAGAATACGTTGGAACATGCCGGCCGCGCCGTTAGGACGCCGGCGCTGCGGCGCACGCGACGCAGGTGGCAGCGGTCGGCACGGCGCGCAGGCGCTCGATGGGAATGGCGGCCCCGCATTGCGTGCAGATGCCGCCCACGTCGAATTCGATGCGCCTGAGGGCCGCGTCAATGTCGCGCAACGCGGCCAGCTCGTGCTGGACGAGGGCGATGTCGTCGTCAGCCAGCATGGCGTCGAGCGCCGCGTCGCCCTGCTCCGACAAACTGCCAAGGCTGCGCGCCTGGCCGGTGTCGCTACCGGCCAGGCGCATGCGCACGGCATCGACCACGTCGATGCGCATGACGCGCAGCTTTTGCTCGAGCTCGGCGAAGTCGGACGATGTCAGCTTGTGCACGCCGCCGCCGTCAGGAAAAGGCCAGCGGCTTGCCGTTGCCGCCGGTTTTCGTGGGCAGCGCCAGTTCCAGCACGCCGTCGCGAAATTCGGCGTGGGCCTGGGTGTCGTCGATCGCCTGCGGCAAGGTGAAACTGCGGTAGAACTGGCCCCAAAAACGCTCCGGGCAGATCGTCGTGGCGCCTTCATGCTCGCTCTGCGAACTGGTCTCAGCGGAAATGGAGACCTGGTTGCCGTCGATATTGACCTTGATGTCCTCTTTTTTTGCACCCGGCAGGTCGGCCATGACCTTGTAGGCCTGTTCGGACTCGGAGACATCCATGCGCACGCGCGGCGCCATGTCGGCGGCGCGCAGCGACGACGGCAGGCGCAGGTCGGAAAAGAATTCGTCGAAGGTGCGGAACGGCTCGGCACGCAGCATGCGCGCGATCGGATCGAAACGGGTGGAAGCGGACATGATGGATCTCCAGAAAGATTTTTACCAGTGTCTGCCCCAGGTCAATGTGACGGCATCGGAGCAATCGTACCGGCGACACATGACGCGGCGATATGATTTGCATCAAATTCGCGCTGACAAACCCGCAGATGCACCAAGCGTCGCGGAAGTGCGCACATCCGCGACGCAATGCAACATACATTTGATGCAAGTCAAATTCGGCTCAGCGATATCGGCGCGAACGCAGGTAGCGCTGGACCGCCTCCCGCGCGCGCCGTACGCTGACGTTTTTACATTGCCTGCGAGGCCGTTATGTCCTACCAAACCATCGTCGTCCACGTCGACCATTCGGTGCACGCCGACGCACGCATCCGGTATGCGGCGCAGCTGGCGGAGCGCTGCGGCGCCCACCTGGTCGGCAGCGCATTCTCCGGCATCTCGCGCTATGTCGAAGCGGGTGTGGAAGTGATCCTCGCGCAGCAGGCGGAACTGCGCGCGCACAACGAGGCCGCGCTGGCGCGCTTCGACACCATCGCGGCTGCCGAGGGCGTCCCCAGCCATGAGCGGCGCTACACCAACGACGACCCGGCTGGCGGTCTGGTGCTGCAAGCGCGCTACGCCGACCTGGTCGTGCTGAGCCAGACCGACCCGGATGACCCGGCCGCCGCCCACCTGGCCGGCCCGCTGCCGGCGCAGGTCGTCATGGGCGGCGGTCGCCCGGTGCTGGTGCTGCCCTATGCCGGCCAGTTTGCCACGCTGGCCCGCCGTCCGCTGGTGGCCTGGGACGGCAGCCTGGAAGCGACCCGCGCCGTGGCGGGCGCCCTGCCCCTGCTGCGCGCGGCCGGCACGCTCGATATCGTCCTGTTCCAGCCGTCGGGCGCGGCCGGGCGCGACCCCGGCGCCGACCTGGCGCTGTATCTGGCCCGCCACGGCGTGCAATGCACGGTGCATGCCGAGCCACTGTCCATCAACGGCGGCGTTGCGCTGCTTTCGCTGGCGGCCGACCTCCAGACCGACCTGCTCGTCATGGGCGCCTACGGGAACGCACGTCTGCGCGAAATGCTGCTCGGCGGCGTCACCGAAACCATCCTGGACAGCATGACGGCGCCGGTGCTGATGGCGCACTGACATGGGCGCACGCCACGATGGGGACGGGTTAAGCGAGGCCGAAGCCGCGCGCCGCCTGGCCGCGCACGGGCCGAATTCGCTGGCGGCGCCGGAACGGCGCTCGTGGCGCCGCATCGGCGCCGACGCGGCGCGCGAACCCATGTTCCTGCTGCTGGCCGGCGCGGCCCTGCTGTATCTCGCGCTGGGCCAGCCCGGCGAAGGCCTGTTCCTGTGCGGCATGGTCGTGGTCAATCTGGGCCTGTCGCTGTACCAGGAAGGCAAGACCGAGCGCGCGCTGGCCGCCCTGCGCGCGCTGGCCAGTCCGCGCGCGCAGGTGTTGCGGGGCGGGCGCTGGCAGTCGATCGATGGCGCCGATGTGGTGCGGGGCGACATCATCGCCCTGAATAAAGGCGACCGGGTGCCGGCCGATGCGCGCCTGCTCAGCAGCAATGGCATGCAGGCCGACGAGTCCCTGCTGACGGGAGAATCGATGCCGGTCACCAAGGATGGCGCGGCCATGCTGTTCGCCGGCGCGCTGGTGCTCCAGGGCGATGGCGTGGCACAGGTGGCCGCCACCGGCGCGCGCAGCCAGCTCGGCCGGATTGCCGCATCGCTGCAAGGCGTGCGTGCGGCCCCGTCGCCGCTGCAACGCCAGGGCACAGCGCTGGCGCGCGCCTTTGCCGTGGTCGGGCTGGCGCTCAGCGCATCGCTGGTGCTGGTGTATGGTTATCTGCGCGGCGACTGGCCGCAAGCACTGCTGGCCGGCATTGCACTGGCCATGTCGATGTTACCGGAAGAGCTGCCGGTGATCATGACGGTGTTTCCCGCCATCGGCGCCTGGCGCCTGGCCCGGCAGCACGTGCTGACGCGGCGCCTGGCAGCCATCGAGACGCTGGGTGCCATCTCGGTGCTGTGCGTCGACAAGGCCGGTACGCTCACCGCCAACCGCATGGAAGTGGTGGCCCTCGAAGCGCATGGTGTGCGCCACCCGGTGACGCCTGGCGCGCTGCCGGCTGGCTTCGCCACGCTGGTCGAGACGGCGCGCCTGGCCAGCGCCGCGCGAGGTCCCGATCCGATCGACCAGGCAGTGCAGCGCCTTGGGCAAGCCAGCCTGGCGGCGCCGCAGCGCCATCCCGACTGGGTGCTGCTGCACGAGTATGGCGTCAGCGCGCAGCAGCGCGCGCTGGTGCAGGTCTGGCGCCGCGGCGACGCCCGCCTGGTCGCCGCCGCCAAGGGCGCACCGGAAACCATCCTCAACTGGTGCGAACTCGACCCCAGCACCCGCGCCAGCGCGCTGGCGGCAGCCGCCGAGATGGCGCAAGGCGGCCTGCGCGTGCTGGCCGTCGCGCACGCTGTCCTGCCCGAAGAAATCTGGCCGACGCAGGCCGCCGACCTCGCGCTGCGCTACGATGGCCTGCTGGCGCTGGCCGACCCGCTGCGGCCCGAGATCCCGGCCTGCGTCCTGCAATGCCGCCAGGCCGGCATCCGGGTCGTCATGATCACCGGCGACCATCCGGACACGGCCCACGCGATTGCGCTGCAGGCCGGACTGGACGACACACCGGCCCTGACCGGCACTGAACTCGATGCGCTCGATGCGGCCGGGCTGGCTGAACGCCTTGCCACCCTCAGCGTCTGCGCGCGCATTGCACCCGGCCAGAAACTGCGACTGGTGCAGGCGCTCGCCCGCAGCGGCGCCACGGTGGCCATGACCGGCGACGGGGTCAACGACGCGCCGGCATTGAAGGCGGCGCACGTCGGCATTGCCATGGGCGGACGCGGCACCGATGTGGCGCGCGAAGCGGCCGCGCTGGTGCTGCTGGACGACCGTTTCGCCTCGATCATCGAGGCGATCCGGGCCGGCCGGCGCATCCACGACAACATGCGCAAGTCGATGCGCTACATTATTTCGATGCATGCGCCGATTGCCGGCATGGCCATCCTGCCGATCCTGGCCGGCTGGCCGCCCTTGCTGTATCCCATGCACATCGTGTTCCTGCAGATGATCATCGATACGGCCTGCGCCCTGGTGTTCGAGAACGACCCCGCGGCGCCGCAGCTGATGCGCCGCCCCCCGCTAAACCCGCAAGCGCCCCTGTTCGACGCCGCTGCGCTGATCCGCGCGCTGGCGCTGGGCGTGCTGCCGTGCGCTGCGGTAGCGGGCGCGTATGCATGGGCGCTGGGCGCGCTGGCGCCCGCGCCGGCGCGCGCGTTCGGCTTCACGGCGCTGGTGCTGGCCAACCTGTCGCTGATCCTCGCCAACCGCGCCGGCGGCAGCGGCCTGTGGGCATCGCTGCGCCAGCCGAACCGACTGCTTTGGGGAGTATCCGGCGCGGCGCTGGCCATGCTGGCGCTGGTGCTGTACCAGCCGTGGCTGGCTGCCGTATTCCAGTTCGGGGCCTTGACACCGGCGCTGGCAGCGGGCGCCGGTGCGCTTGGCCTGGCCAGTGGCCTGGTGCCGGCGCTGCTGTCCCGGCGCGACCTGCGTGCAGAACATCCACGCTAGTCCTTGCATCAATAGTTACTAAGAAAATGCTGGTAGCTTTTTGATGCGGATCAAAAACAGCGTAAAAATACTGCAAGGTTCTCGACGCCGCGATCCACCCGGATTATTGTGAATACCCGACTGCGTCCTGGCGGCAGACCATCATGAAGCGCACGTTCCCGAAGCACGAGAATTCGCCCGAGCTCACGGCCGCCGTGGCGGCGTCGGTGTTTTACCACAGCCGCGACGCCATCATGATCACCGCGCTCGACGGCACCATCCTCGGCGTCAACGCCGCCTTCAGCACCATCACCGGCTACACGGCCGAGGAAGTGCGGGGCCAGAATCCGCGCATCCTCAAATCCGGGCGCCAGGACGACGCGTTCTACCAGGCCATGTGGCAAGCCGTCACCAGCCAGGGTTACTGGCAGGGCGAAGCGTGGAACCGGCGCAAGGATGGCAGCCTGTTCGCCGAGCGCATCACGCTCAGCACCGTGCCCGACGGCGCCGGCCGCCCGCATCACTACATCGCCGTGTTTGCCGACATCACCGGCGCCAGCGAGCAGCGCCTGCTGCTCGAGGAGCGCGCCAATTACGATGCCCTCACCGGCCTGCCCAACCGCGTGCTGCTGCGCGAGCGCCTCGACCAGGTGCTGGCTCAGGCGCATGAACATGGCATGGCAGTCGCGGTCGCGTTCATCGACCTCGATGGCTTCAAGGACATCAACGACAGCATGGGCCACGTGGCGGGCGACAGCCTGCTCGCCACCATGGCGCAGCGCCTGCGCCATGCCTTGCGCGAGTCGGACACCCTGGCGCGCTTCGGCGGCGACGAATTTGTCGCGGTGCTGCCCGATGTGCAGGACGGCGCACTGCTGGCATCGCTGACAGGCCGCATGAGCACGGCGGCGCGCGTGCCGGTGGTGCTCGACGGCCGCACACTCTGCCTGTCGGCCAGTATCGGGGTGGCGCTCTATCCGGACGATGGCGCCACTGCAGCGGAACTGATCGGCCGGGCCGACGCCGCCATGTACACGGCCAAGCGCAAGCTGCGCGGCGCCACGCGCGCCTCCGACCTGCCCGGCGCCGCGGCAGCGCGCCGCGCGCCGGCACCGCAACGGGCCGAAGCGCCATGAGTGCACCCATTGCGCGCCCGGCGGGCGAGCAGGTGCCGGGCTTCCAGATGCGCGGTCAACTGCCCGGCATGGAAGCGATCGGCGCCGGTATGCACCGCCACTTCTGCAGCCTCATGAGCAGCGAGATGCAGCGGGAACAGGCCTGACGCTACTGCTGGGCAATAAACGTGCGCAACAGCGACTGGCGGTGTTGTTGGTCGACATCGGGTCCCACTCTGCGGCGCGTGCGTATTCGGCGACGCAATTCCAGTTGCGCATGTCGCGCGAAGACATCGGCAGCGACCTGGGCCTGACCATCGAAAGCATCCTGCCGGCCCGGCTCACCAAACTCGGACTCATCACCGTCGACAAGCGCGCCGGCGTGCTGCGCGACCCGGCGCGCCCGGCCGCCTTGGCCAACGGCGCCGCACCCTGCAGCCCGCTGGCCTGACCAGCCGCCTGCCGCCCGTTTGATGCAGATCATGGATTCTGAGGCCGTATCCTTCCATCCTGCGTGACAGGGCCCGCGTCCAGCGCCCCCCTTTTCGACAAGGACTGTCATGGAATACAAAACCATCCTCGTGCATGTCGACCAGTCACGCCACGCCGCCACGCGCATCCATTTTGCTGCCGCGCTCGCGCGCATACACGGGGCGCTCCTGATCGGCGCGGCCATGACCGGCCTGCCCCGCTACGTGTTCCCCGACGGCGCCTGGCCGATTCCCCTGACCCTTGCCGCCAGCTGCTTCGAGCCCCTGTACGACAAGGCCCGGCGCGCGCTGGAACAGTTTGCCGACATCACTGCCGCTTACGATATCGCCTGCGAACCGCGCCTGGTGACGGACCAGGATGCCGATGCACTGGTTCTGCTGGCGCGCTTCGCCGACCTGGTCGTCGTCACGCAGGACGACCCCGACGAAGCCTTGCCCGGTCAGGTCGCGCGCCTGCCCGAATACGTGGCGCTGCACGCCACCGCGCCGGCCCTGATCGTGCCGCTGGACTGGACCGCGCCTGGCGCGGGCCACCAGATCCTGGTGGCCTGGAACGGCAGTGCCGCGTGCGCCCGCGCCGTGCACGCGGCGCTGCCGCTGCTGCGCCAGGCGCGCAATGTACGCCTGGCGTCGTTGCGCGCGCCCACCGACGCGTTTGCGCAGGACATCGCGGCCGAGCAGGCGCAGCTGGCCGCCAGCCTGGGCCGCCACGGCGTCCAGGTGCAGCTGTGCGTGCGCGACGAGGATGTCGACGCCGGCCACGCCATCCTGGCACTGGCCAGGGAAACCGGATGCGACCTGATCGTGATGGGCTGTTACGGCCATGCGCGCTTTCGCGAAATGCTGCTGGGCGGCGCAAGCCGCACCATGCTGCGCTCGGCCACGGTACCGACGCTGATGCTGCACTGATGTATCCCCCACGGAGGCTTGTCATGAACATGATGAATGCAGCAGTCTTCACCGGCCCCGGGCGCATCGTCCTGGGCCGCAAGCCGGTCCCCGTGGCCGGCCCGGGCGAGGCGGTGATCAAGGTCACGCTCACCACCATCTGCGGCACCGACGTGCACATCCTCAAGGGCGAATACCCGGTGCGCGACGGTTTGACCATCGGGCACGAACCGGTCGGCACCATCCACGAACTGGGGCCGGGCGTGACCGGCTACAGTATCGGCCAGCGCGTGGTGGTGGGCGCCATCACCCCGTGCGGCCAGTGCCACACCTGCCTGGACGGCCACCAGTCCCAGTGCGGTGGCCATGCCATCGGCGGCTGGCGCTTCGGCAATACGATCGACGGCTGCCAGGCCGAGTACGTCAAGGTACCGTTCGCCAACGCCAACCTGGCGCCCATTCCCGATGCCCTGAGCGACGAGCAGGTATTGATGTGCCCGGACATCATGAGTACCGGCTTCGGCGGCGCCGAAAACGGCGGCATCCGGCTGGGCGACAGCGTCGCCATCTTTGCGCAGGGGCCGATCGGCCTGTGCGCCACCGCCGGCGCGCGTCTGCGCGGCGCCAGCCGCATCATCGCGGTCGATACCTTCCCCGAGCGGCTGGCGATGGCGCAACGGCTGGGCGCCGACGCCGTCGTCGATTACCGCGCCGGCGACGCGGTGGAAGAGATCCTGCGCCTGACCGGCGGGCGCGGTGTCGACGTCGCCATCGAGGCGCTGGGCACCCAGCAGACCTTCGAAAACTGCCTGCGAGTCTTAAAACCCGGCGGCACGCTGTCGAGCCTGGGCGTGTATTCGGGCAAGCTGACGCTGCCCATGGATGCCTTCGCGGCCGGCCTGGCCGACCAGTCGCTGGTTACCACGCTGTGCCCCGGCGGCAAGGAGCGCATGCGCCGTCTGATGGCCATCGTCGCCTCCGGCCGGCTCGACCTGCAGCCGCTGATCACGCACCGCTTCCGCCTCGAGCAAATCGAAGACGCTTACGAGCTGTTTGCAAACCAGCGCGACGGCGTGCTGAAAGTGGCCATCACGCCTTGAGGCGACGCCGTCGAACTTGCGGAAACGTTGCGCTGCATCAAATTGCGCACGCAAAGCGCAGCAGGTGCACGTTCGCCGTTCATATTTGATTTGCATCATGTTTTTTTAGCCAGCCAATCCATAGTATTCTGGCAAAGCGGCGCGCCACGCGCCGGCTGTGACCACCGGGAGCCGCCATGTCTTACCGATCCATCCTCGTCCACGCTTGCCAGCCTGCCACCGCGCAGGCGCGCTATCAGCTTGCCGCCAGAATTGCGCTGGATGCAGGCGCGCAGATGGCAGGTATTGCCGCATCCGGCGCCACCGAGGTCCTCTACCGCAGCGGCGCCGCCGCAGCGATGATGCCCATTGGCCCGGAAGACTGTGCCTTCCTCACCGAAAGCGCCCGCCGCGACCTGGCCGCTTTCGAGGAGACCGTGCGGGCGACGGGCGCGCAGCTGGTGCCCGGGCGCGTCACCGATGAATCGGCCACAAGTGCCTTGCCGCTGGCGGCGCGCTATGCCGACCTGCTGGTGATCGGCCAGGCTTGCAGCCCCGACGCCATCGTCGCCAACGACCAGTCGCTGGCGCGCACGGTGCTGGTGCATGCGCCCTGCCCGGTGCTGGTGGTGCCGGCCGACAGCCGCTCGGTGGCGCTGTCGCAGCGCCCGCTGCTGGCGTGGGATGGCAGCATGGAGGCAAGCCGCGCCGTGCGTGGCGCGCTGCCCCTGTTGCAGCGCGCCGGCAGCGTCACGGTCGCCTGTTTCTATCCGCAGAAATACGAGGCCGACGGCGGCGCCGGTGGTGCCTTGCTGGTCGCTTACCTGGCCTGTCACGGGATCGCTGTCGACCTGCTGGCGCCGGCGCATGCCGACAGCGTCGGCCACGCCTTGCTGGCGCTGGCCGAGTCGCGCGGGCACGACCTGATCGTGATGGGCAGCTTCGGCCACTCGCGCTTGCGTGAGGCGGTGCTGGGTGGCGCCACCCGGACCGTGCTGGCCGAGGCCAGCATACCGGTCCTGACGGCGCACTGAGCCTGCGCCCCGGCTTCAGGCCAGGTACTGGCCGCCATTCACGTCGAAGGTGGCCCCGGTAATGAAGCCGGCCGCGTCGTCGGCCAGGAACACCACCATCCGGGCCACGTCGGTAGGCGTGCCCAGGCGCCCGACCGGGATGCCTGCCACGATCGCCTGCAGCACATCGGGCCGGACCCCGGCCGCCATGGCGGTGTCGCAGTAGCCCGGCGCGATGGCGTTGACCGTGATGTTGCGCGCGGCGTTTTCCAGCGCAAGCGCCTTGGTAAAACCCAAGATGCCGGCCTTGGCGGCGGCGTAATTGGTCTGCCCGGCCTGCCCCTTGCGACCATTGACCGAACTGATGTTCACGATGCGCCCGTAGCGCCGTTCGCGCATGCCCTCGATGACCGGGCGCGTCATGTTGAACATCGATCCCAGGTTGGTTTGCAGCACCGCCTGCCACTGGTCCGCGCGCATCTTGTGGAACATGGCGTCCTGCGTGATGCCGGCATTGTTGACCAGCACGTCGAGCGGCCCCAGCTGCGCCTGCACGGCCGCCACGCCACGCGCGCAGGCGTCTGCGTCACCGACGTCCCACTGGAATACGGCAATGCCGTGTTCGGCGGCCAGCGCCTGCGCCGCCTGCGTGTCGTGGTGGTAGACGGCGGCGACCCGAAAGCCCGCCGCACCCAGCGCCGTGCTGATCGCCAGGCCCAGTCCGCGCGTGCCGCCCGTTACCAGTGCTGTTCTTGCCATATCGTCCTCCCGAAATGATCGTCGCGTTGCACAGGACCAGTCTACCCGGCACGATGTGCGGGCATCAGGGCTTGAATTGATTTGCATCAAACACGCGCCCACTAAGAATGCGAAACAATCACGACTCCACCGCGGCAGAAAGAACCATCATGCACACCATTCCTCCCAGCGACGCCGCGCATGCCATCGGCACGGCGCTCCAGCACAGCCGCAAGCAGTTGTGCCACCAGATCGACCAGCTGGCTGCGCGGCCCGAGGCATCGTTTGCATCGGGCTGGAACGCGCTGGTGGCGGCCGCCGAGGCGGCCTTCCGGCACGAAGAGAGCCTCATGGAACTGATGGCCTACGTCGGCCTGGCGGCGCACCGGGAAGAAAACGCCCGCACGCTCAGCGCCCTGCACCACGTCACCCCACGGGTCGATGGCGGCGACACCGGCATCGGGCGCGAAGCGCTGGCCGCGCTGGCCGTGATCGTGTCTTCGCACCGCTACAGCGTCGGCAGCGCCGCCGACCTGCACCTGCGCGGGCACAAGGTGACGCCGGGCCACAGCTGAGACCGTGCCCGTTCCCTGTTTCATTCATGATTTACACACATGAATGTGTGCAGAAACGCGCTCTAGTGTCATGCATCGGCCAAAGCTATAGTCAAGCGGTCGTCATCTCACTGAACAGGAAACAATATGGAACTCAAGCGCGCAGGCACCCAGCCTTCCATCAAAGGCCCCGAAGCCTGGTTCACCGGCACGGTCCGGATCGATCCGCTCGCCACCGGCAGCGCGCCCGCGCGCGTTTCGGCCGCGAGCGTCACCTTCGAGCCGGGTGCACGCTCGGCCTGGCATACCCATCCGCTCGGGCAAATCCTGATCGTCACGGCAGGCTACGGCTGGACCCAGTGCGAGGGCGAAGCCAAGGTCGACATCCGCGCCGGCGACACCATCTGGTGCCCACCCGGCCACAAGCACTGGCACGGCGCGTCGGCCACGACGTCGATGACCCACATCGCCGTCCAGGAAGCGCTGGACGGCGTGGCGGTGACGTGGCTGGAAAAAGTCACCGATGAAGACTACCTGAGCCCGCTGGGCGAGTCAGCAGCCCACCGGCACTGATTGCGACGCTCAGCGGGTCACAGCCGGCGCGTCCTTCACGTACTTGTCGGACCAGCGCAGCATTTCGTACAGCTTGGTCGACTGCAGCGGCGTGGTGCCGGGGTTGGCGTCGTCGCCGAAGTGCACGATCAACAGTGGCGTTTTCAGCTTGTCGGCGTAGAAGCAGGTCGATACTTTGGTGTAGACCTCGGGCGCTTCCCATACCGACCTGCGTTCGTTCTGAAAGCCGAAAGGCGTGAGCGACTTGTTGTACCAGCCGCTGGTGGCGGCGCCCGCGCGGAACAGGCTTGAATGCGCCAGCAGGCTGGCCGTCATCGGCGCACCGTGGCTGTGCCCCATCACACCGACCCGGTTCGGATCGGTGTGATGGGGCACCACTTCGTCGACCGCCGCCTGTGCATTGGCCACCAGCTGATCGGTGTCGGTGTCATACGCCTTGCGCGGGTCACCGACGATCGGAAACGATGCCGCCTTGATGATCGCGTAGCCCGCCAGCAGCAGCAGGCGGTACTGGCGCAAGCGCGGAAAGGTCGCTTGCGAGCCGGTGGTCTGGCCGGCCCTGGAGATATCCGCATAGTCGGCCGGATAGGCGTTCAGGATGGTCGGCAGGCGGGTGCCTTCCTGGTAGCCGGTCGGCGTGTAAAGCGTGGACGACAGCGGCACGCCGTCGGCGCGCGTGTCTTTCACCAGGCGTTTTTGCTGAGGTACAGGCGGTCGGCCTGCTGCGTTTTCAGGTCGAACCGGTCGAGGAAGGGACGATCACCGTCGACCGATGAACCGGTGCCGGCCAGCCGGATGCTGTCGCCCGCCACGCGGATCACCGGGAAGCCATTGGCCAACTGGCGCCGCACCGGCGTGCCCGGATTGGCGTATTTCTCGTCGCTGGACAGGTCCCAGACCAGGCGTTTGGCTGGCGCGTCGTCGACACTCAACTGCCAGGTGCGCCGCCATTTGCAGTTGACATCGTAATCGGACCGCAGCGATTGAAGTTCCACACCTAAAATCAGACTGTGCCATAGAAATATTTCCACGATAACATTAACGAGGCAGAGACCGTATCGTCTTTACTTGTTAACACCTTCTTAAGATTCGTCATACAGTATGCAGATTGGATGCGCGTTGCGTCCAGCAGCGAACCGTCGTGTTCTGCTGTCCGTCCTAGCTGAAAAGGAGTTTCGCCATGAGCGCAAACCTGCAATCGACCTACAGCCAAACCGGCGGCGTGCCAGCCGTCCGTCACCGCGTGCTGCGCAATACCTACTGGCTGCTTGCCCTGTCCATGATCCCGACCGTGCTCGGCGCCCTGGTCGGCGTCTCGACCGGCTTCGCGCTGCCTGGCGGCGTGTTCGGCATGGTGCTGTTCCTGGCGGTGGCCTTCGGCTTCATCTGGGCCATCGAGAAAACCAAACAGTCCGGCGCCGGCATTGCCGTCCTGATGGGTTTTACGTTTTTCATGGGCCTGATGCTCACGCCGATCCTGACCCGCACGCTCGGCTTTGCCAACGGCGGCACCTTGATCATGACCGCGTTCGGCGGCACCGCATCCATCCTGGCCGTGATGGCGAGTATCGCCACCGTGTCGAAGCGCGATTTTTCCGCCATGGGGAAATGGCTGATGGCCGGCGTCGTGGTGCTGATCCTGGCCTCGATCGCGAACATCTTCCTCGGCATGTCGGCGCTGTCGATTGTCATCTCCGTCATGGCCATCGCCATTTTTTCGGCGTACATCCTGTACGATGTACAACGCATCGTGAACGGCGGTGAAACCAATTACATCACCGCTACCCTGAGCATTTACCTGAGCGTCTTCAACATTTTCTCAAACCTGCTGGCCTTGCTGGGCATCGGTGGCGGCAGTCGCGAGTAACCCAACTTTTAAAGGCACAGTCACGCGATGATGGAATGGTTGTCGGACCCGAATATCTGGGTAGGCTTATTGACCCTGGTGGTACTCGAAATCGTTCTCGGTATCGACAACCTGATTTTCATCGCGATACTGGCCGAGAAAGTGCCGCCCCACCAGCGTGACAAGGCGCGCCTGATCGGCCTGACGCTGGCCATGCTGATGCGCCTCGGCCTGCTCACGATGATTTCGTGGGTGGTCACGCTCACCGAGCCGCTGTTCGCGGTGATGGGCAAGGCCATATCGGGGCGCGACCTGATCCTGCTGCTGGGCGGCGTCTTCCTGCTGTTCAAAGCCACAATGGAACTGCACGAACGGGTCGAGGGCAAAATCCACGTCCAGAGCGGCCCGCGCGTGTATGCCAGCCTGGGTGCGGTGATCGCGCAGATCATCGTGCTCGACGCCGTGTTCTCGCTCGATTCGGTGATCACGGCGGTGGGCATGGTCGACCAACTGGGCGTGATGGTGGCCGCCGTCATCATCTCGATGGCGGTGATGATCACGGCCTCCAAGCCGCTCACCCGCTTCGTCAACCTGCACCCGACCGTCGTCGTGCTGTGCCTGAGCTTCCTGCTGATGATCGGCCTGTCGCTGATGGCCGAAGGATTGGGCTTCCATATTCCGAAAGGCTATCTGTATGCGGCCATCGGCTTCTCGGTGGTCATCGAGTTCTTCAACCAGCTGGTGCAGAAGAACTTTGCGAAACGGGACGCGCATGTGCCGCTACGCGAGCGCACGGCCGGCGCCGTCCTGCGCCTGCTGGGCAACCGTTCGCGGGCCGAAATCCGCCAGGACGCGGACGGCGACGCCGGGGCGCAGGAGCCGTCCGCCTTCGACAGCGAGGAACGGAATATGGTCAGCGGCGTGCTCAGCCTGTCGCGCCGCTCGATCCGCTCTGTCATGACGACGCGCTCGGACGTGACCTGGATTGACGTGCAGGCCAGCCCCGAGGCCATCCGCCAGCGCATTCTGGAGACGCCGCACAGCTTTTTCCCGGTGTGCCGCGGCCAGCTCGACGAAATCATCGGCGTCGGCCGCGCCAAGGAAATGATCGCCGACCTGGCGACGACCGGCGCGATCGACCTCACCCGCGTGCGCCCCGCGATCATCATGCCGGAAACGGCCGGGGTATTGCGCATCATGGAGACCCTCAAGCACGCGCAGGGCCAGCTGGTGCTCATCGCGGACGAATACGGCACCATCCAGGGCCTGGTCACGCCGATCGATATCCTGGAAGCGATTGCCGGGGAGTTTCCCGATGAAGACGAGCAGTCGGTCGTGGAAGTCCTCGGCGGCGATCAATGGAAAATCGACGGCAGCGCCGACCTGCATTACCTCCAGCAGGTGCTGCACAGCGACGCCCTGGTGTCGCCGGACGCCGACTATTCCTCACTGGCCGGTTTCCTGCTGGAGCGTTTCAACACGTTGCCGGTCGTGGGCGACAGTCTGGAAGTGGACGACCTGCGCTTTGAAGTACTAACCGTATTGGAGCGGCGCATCGCCACCGTGCTGGTTACGCGCGTGCCATTGCCAGGCGTGCCTGCCCCGTCAGTCTGAAATAGCCATAACCGAGCGCCAGGAAGGCGGCGAACACGGCGAAGATCAGGGCGTTGTACCAGATCATGGTGCCCATGCAGACCAGCGCGCTGGCCAATGCGAAGGCCGGAAAAAACGGATACAGCGGCGCGCGGAACGGGCGCACCATGTCCGGTGCGATGCTGCGTAATTTGAACAGGCTGGCCATGCTGACGATGTACATCGTGATTGCGCCGAACACGGACATGGTGACGATATTCGCCGTCAGCGTCTGCCCGCCCAGTTTGATCAGGTTGTCGCTGTAGATGGCCGCGATGCCGATCGCGCCACCGGCCAGGATGGCGCGCTGCGGCGTGCGAAAGCGCGGGTGGATCTTGCTGAAATAAACCGGCAGGTAGGCTTCCCGCGCCAGCGCGAAAATCTGGCGCGAGTAGCCGAGAATGATGCCGTGGAACGAGGCGATCAGGCCGAACAGGCCGAGCCAGACCAGCATGTGCAACCAGTTGCTGTTCTCCCCGACGATGCGTTTCATTGCCTGCGGCAGCGGGTCGTTGATATTGGCCAGCGTGGTCCAGTCGCCGGCGCCGCCGGCGAACACCATCACGCCCACCGCCAGCGCCACCAGGGTCAGGATGCCCGTGATGTATGCCACCGGAATCGAGCGGCGCGGGTCCTTTGCTTCTTCGGCAGCCATGGCCACGCCTTCGATGGCCAGGAAAAACCAGATCGCAAACGGGATCGCGGCGAACATGCCCGGCACCGCCGCCAGCGAAAAATGGTCCGCGCCGGCCCAGCCGCCCTTGACGAAATGGGCCATCGAAAACGCGGGAGACACCACGCCCATGAACACCAGCAATTCAAAAATGGCCAGTATCGTGATCAGCAACTCGAACGTGGCCGCAATCTGCACGCCGACGATATTCAGGGTCATGAACACGAGATAGGCACCCACCGCCGCCAGCTTCGGATCGAGACCTGGAAACTGCACGTTCAGGTAGGCGCCGATGGCCAGCGCGATGGCGGGCGGCGCGAACACGAACTCGATCAGCGTGGCCGCCCCGGCGAGGTAGCCGCCCGTCGGGCCGAACGCCGCCTTGCTGTAGGCGAACGGGCCGCCGGCGTGCGGCATTGATGTCGTCAATTCGGTGAAGCTGAAGATAAACGTCGTGTACATCGCAGCGATGAACAGCGCCGTCACCGTGAACCCCAGCGTGCCGGCCGACGCCCAGCCGTAACTCCAGCCGAAATATTCGCCGGAGATCACCAGTCCGACGGCGATGCCCCACAGTTGCAGGGTGTTCAGGGTTTGTTTCAGCGCCGGCGCGGCGCCGGGTGCGGGAGGCGTGGACATCGTGGCTCCAATGCTGGTCAAGGTTGTGCAAGGGACAAGGTCAGGCACAGATTACTGCAAAGTCAGGCGTTGCGGCTGACATATCGAATTTCTTGACCCAACTTGCAACGCTGGCCCGTACTGGTGTTCCATGCGAACCAAAATTCGGCACGACCGGACATCAAATTGGGTGAACGCGCTTCGCACCTGGTAGCCAGTTTGCGTCGACTGGATTCATGATGCATTAGCGGGCTGCCAATAAAACCGGCAAGTGCCTCGCGTCGATGAAATGAAGTCTTCCGATGACGTCAACACGATTCTATATATCATCAGCAACTATCTTCACCCTGATCCATCCAATTACTTCTTGAGCCTGCAACAAGAAATCAGGCGACGGATCGCAGGTTCTATTATTTTGAATTCGTTGCCAATTATAAAGGAAAGCGACATAGCCGCTTTTTCTAGGTTGTCGGAGAAGATTTTTTAGCTCTTCAAATTCTGCCATGGACGCTCCCATTCATTGGGACTTCAATTTTATTAATATAATGCCGTCGAGCGTGAAGTAGACGGATTAGTTGTCAAGACTCCTTGAGCAGCCATTGCCTACGCATCAGGATTTCCCCCATCGCAAGGATTGCGCAAAAAATTTGACTGAATGTCTTAGATAATCCCCAATCGCTGAATCAAGAAGGAGCGCTCCATGCCGTTTTGAGTAAACTGATTTCAACTCTCATAGAAAATCGCGCTAGCCGTAGTTGCATTTCATGTCCCATTCAACTTCCGTTCTGCCCGAAAAAATCTCACCCGGGGATGGTAATGGTCAAATTTTTCTTCACATAGCCTTATTCTGGTTTCCAGCACACTACTTAGCAGATGTGCAGCGCCGGAGAAATTTGATTTATGTTCCTCTACGCCAGCCAGGCTAAATCGCAGACCGGTGTCATCAATTGTGTCGGGCAAAATATAGTCGTAACCCATTCTCTCTATACCAATTCTGAACTGCTCGATTGCTAACCTGTTTTCACCCTCCTGTAGGAATTGCTTACCCTCCTCCAGCCGGCTACGTATCCGACTTACGCGCTCGTAATTTTCAGTCGCACATGATTCAACCTTATCTAGAGAACCTTGATCTGCGGCGCTACATGATAATAAAAGTAACGTACCGCAAAGTAGTAACGACACACCAGTCACACGATGAAAATCTCTCACGATTTATCCTTGGGTGGCACGGGCTCAGGTCCCGCAATGTGACATTCTTGAACCATTTCAGAAAATTTTCGTCGCGGATCGAGCGGTAATTTTTCCCGGAATTTCGACAACTATTCGCCCCAGGCGGAAGTCCGTCCTGCCCAAACCACGCTGCCGGTCTCGTCGAGCAGTTCGCGTGCAGAGCCAAGGTGGTCGCAGTTATAGTAGTCAATACGGTCATTTGGCATCGCAGGGTTTGCGTCGACCTTCCAATATCCCGGTTCCGCTTCGTAAACATCTGCGGTAGGGCTGTCACGATTTTCTCGCCCGGCAAGCTTGCCCACGCATGCGTGCCTGGGAAGCATCCACTGCTCGACGGGCCAAAGGTGAACACACAAGCCGATATTGATATCAGTTGCTGAGACGCAGATATCCCCGCCGGGCTCCAGCGGGGATATCTGAGCGCACGCCAATCTGCCATATCCCCCGCGCGAAGCGACGCGTGCCATGGGCACAAAGCTATCTGGCTCGCACAGGTAGGTGATGGTGTCATCTAATGACAGCTCTTGTGCGAGAAAGTCACCATCCCATACAAATTGCGTGGTTGTCGTTGTGATGCCGTCCGGTACTTCGCTCTCGGTCCGCTTGGTATGGAGCCACGTCTCGGCAACGACACGCTTTGCGATCCGCCGGCCAAACGCGTCGTAGAAATACTCGGCTTTATGGCGGAGAACATGCTCGGTGCGTACACTGCGGCGCAGCCGGTTATCGGCGTCATATTCGAACGCCATCTCGCTGGCAGGAGAGCCATTTCCCGAAGCGCAAGCTGCAGAGTGCTTGGCTACCACGTTGCCTTGCGCATCGTAGCGATAACTGTGTCCGCCCAAGGACTTGAGCAGATTGGCAGTGACAAGTGGGAGCCTGGGCACATTGCTGGAAGGCGCAGCAGGGGTCGACATTTGCGCGCCAGCAGCCTGCGCCAGCCCGGGGTCCAGCAGATTGCCCGCAGGGTCGAACACGAACGTTTCAGTCAAGCCAGGCTGCACCGCTGACAGCAACTGGCCAACCGGGTCGTAGGTATACGTGAAAGTGCGCGCCGCGCCAGCGTACCCATCTGCCCGCTGATCGATCGACAGCAAATTACCATCCGCGTCGTAAGCAAAGCGCCGCTCGCGCAATGTGCGCGTGGATGACCCGCCAGCAGGCGCAGTCAGCGTCATGGTGCTCACGCGCGATTGCGGATCGTATGCCCGCAGCGCTACCATCCGCTCCGCTTCAGCGCCACGCCCCATCTGGCGTTTCGTTTCGCGGTGCAGCTTGTCCCGCTCGACGTCGACAATCGCCTTGCCCTGCCAAAGCGTACTGTGCCAATGACCGCTGCCGTAGCGCAGCGTATCGACGCGGCGCCCGTTCGGCAGCGTGGTGGAGATACGATTCCCCAGCTCGTCGTAGGTGTGCGTCATGACAAACGCCGCATCCGGCACGCGGCTGCCATCGACTGGTGGCGCTACCGGCGGCGACACCAGATAGTAGGCAGCACGCTCCTCGATCAGCTGCCCCAGCGGGTCGTAGGCGAACCGATGCTCGGCCTGCGGGGCCGCAACCGCCACCATCCGTCCCAGTTCGTGGTAAGCGAATCGCACCATGCCATCGGCGTTGATCTTGGCGACCAATTGGCCGCGCGTATCGCGGATCAGGTCGGTGCGCTGCCCTGCGCATTCGCTTGCCGTCAGCTGGCCCGCTTGATCGTAGGTATAGCTGGTGACCTTGCCGTCAAAACCGGCTTCGGACGTCAACGCGCCATCCGCGTCGTAGGCAAGCAGATAGCGCTCGTCCTTGGCGTTCGCCAGTTCGACCAGCCGCAAGGCCGTGTCGTAGCGGTAGCGCACGGCCTGGCCGAGGGCGTCGATCCGCTCGATCAGCAGGCCTTGGCCGTTGTAGCGGTAGCGGGTCTGGTGACCCAGGGCATCGGTGTGGGTCAGCAGATTGTCGTCTGCATCGTAGGTGTAGGTTTCCGATGTGCCGTCGGGCCGCGTGAGTTTCGTGAGACGGCCGAGCGCATCGTAAAAATAGCGGATCTGCTGGCCCGGCGCAGCTTCTGCATGAATGACCGCCGCTATCCTGCCCCGTTCGTCGTAGTGATATTTGGTGGCGCGCCCGGAGCAGTCGATCGACGTGCGCAGGCGACCGGCCCTGTCGTACTCGAAGCGATTCACGCCGCCCTTTGCATCGATCTGCTCAACCAGTTGCCCTTTGTCGTCATAGCGGAACGAGGACGTATGGCCGAGCGCATTCGTCACGCTCGCCAGCCGCCCGGCCGCGTCATGGCTGCGCCGGCTGACATTGCCCATCGGATCGGTGATGCATACCGGCTGATTGGCTTCGTCATAGGCGATATGTGTGGTGTGGCCGGCGCTGTCGGTGCTGCTCGTCACGTTCCCCGCTGCGTCGTAGCGAAAACGCGTGGCGCGGCCCAGGCTGTCGGTGTCGGTGTCGGCCAGCAGCATGCCGTTGCTGTCCCATTCGCGCGTGCCCAGCCGCTTCGATTCGCCGCCCGTGATCCGGCTGACGCGGGTCACCAGCCAGTTGCGGTCGAACGTGTAGTCAAGCACATCGCCGTTTTCACGCACGCGCGTGGTGTCGATGTCCAGGTACGTCAATGTAATGCCGGGGCCCTCGCTGCCATCGGCAGCGCGGCTGGCGATGGCCCGCGCCTGGTAGCTGTTGTCGCGCGTGATCGGGTAGGTGGCCGCCAGCTCGACGTCATCCAGTACACTGCCGGACCAGCGCGCGCGCAGGGCCGCCAGACTGATCCATTCAACTACCTGGAGAAATCCCGTGTAACTGGTGCAGCCCGTCAGCAGGTGGTGATGGTAGGTGTAGCTGCGGGTGTCGCCCAGCACATTGGTTTGACTGACCAGGTTGTGGCCGTGCCCGGGATCAGGTTCATAGCAGTAGCGGACATGGCAGATGCGGGTGCCTTCGTCCAGCAGCTCTTCCACGCGGCCGATGCGCGCTCGTCCAGGTAAGGCAGCGTTGTCATCGATCGTTTGCGCAGGCGATTCTTCGCGCATCGCCTCGACCACGTTGCCAGCGTCAGTCGTGATGCGCAGCAGCAGTTCGCCGGGCAGCGCGTCCGGCCAAGACATAACAGTGATTGCGCTACCGTCGCGCGCAGCGCTGCGCACCAGCACGAAACGCTCGGCGCGAAGCGGTGCGCCTGCATCCAGCATGGGGTTCACGCCATCGTACCCATGCGGCAAATAGCCGTCGGCGCCGCGCGCAAACGTGTCGCGGCTGCCGTCGCGCCAGGTCAGCGAAAAGTTGTCATTATCCTCGCGCTTAAAGACAAATCCTTCTGGCAGGTGTAGGTGACCAGCGGGTCCTGGCCCGTCAGCCGGTGACGCCAGTCGCGCCGAAGGTACTGATCGAAGCCCTTGTCGGTCATATCGATCCCGTTGATTTCATGAAAGGCAGCGTTGTCCTGGCGCAGCCGCAGAAATGCCAGCCATGGGCCGACCGTCATTTCGTAGGAAACAAAGCCGCCGTCCGTGCCCAGCAAGCGGAAGCCGGTGACGTAGCCATTAAAAAAACGCCGCGTGGCATCTTCGCGCACCAGCTCGATACACACCATTTTGCCGAGTACATCTTCATGCCGGATCGTCGTGCTGTCGGACAGCACGCCCACGGTCCAGACGAAATCGCGCGCAAGGCCCTCATCCGCATCGAGCGTGTTGGCAAGCATCAGCGCACCGGCCGGCGCATCGCCTTTTGGAAAGCGCAGGCGCAACAGGCGCGTGTCCTGGCGCTCGGTGGCAAAGTCGCGCAATGCGGCGGTATTGCCCTGGAACTGGTTCATAGGGAGGCTCCAGCAACAGGCAGAGGCGGCAAGGGTTCCAGCAGCCTGATGTGGTAGACCATGTCGCTGCGGTCGCAGCGTTCGCGGCCATCTGGCGTATCGATGAGAAAACTGTCCTGTCCAAGCCTTGCCGGGGGCGTGGCGCCACCAGCGAGGCACAGCGGCGGAATGTCCTGCGCCTTCAGAGTCAGCCGCACAGCGCAGGAAACGGTGGGGTTGCCGAACAGGCGCAGCAGTTGCGCAAGTGCGCGCGCCCGCTCGCCCCCTGGCAACAGCTGGTCGAACGCGGTCCTGTTCAGTGGCCCGATACAGATATGGGCATGCAGATCGGGGCGCCAGCTGCGATCGCCCAACAGCGTATTGCTGCCAAGATCGGTATTGCGCCCGCCCAACGAACACTGTTCCGATTGCCTGAGGGCGATCCACCCACCGGTTGACTCATCGATCCTCAGGGGCACGCCCAGGTAGTCGGCCATCATTCTGCCCAGCACGCCCGGCGGCAGCGGACGCTGCATCGTGACGCCGGCATACTGCGCGATGAGCTCGTCGCCAATCACCGCTTCGGGCCCCGCGCCCGCGCCACGCTGAAACCCTGCCAGGCTGAGCAGGAGCGGCAGAAAGCCGTCCTTGCCGGTACTGTCCGGGAGCTCGATCCGATGCTTGCGCCAGGCGCTGTAGAACTGCGCCAGGGTGCGATTCGAGAACATGTCGAGAAAAGCGCGCGGCGCGGCATCCTTCGTGCCCCACTGATAGTTGCCGATCCTCGGTGTAATGGTGCGGCAGCGTACCGCTGGCGCCAAGAAACCCCATGAAGGCGGGCGTGATGCGAATTTGCGGCGATTCATCTGCCGCAAATTCCAGCCCGGCGAGTTGGGCCGGGGGAAACGACAGCGCCAGGCTATTTTCAAAAAACAGCTGCTCCGTCAAAGCTGGTTCAGGCCTGATGCCCTGCAGTCCCAGCCACTCGACCGGCAGGCGCACCGCCTGAAAAAACTCAAACCGGTACGGTTCCTCGCGCAACTGGCCGATTACAGTTCGTCGTGGCAGCGTGGTGTGCATTTCATGATCTCCTTTCCGCTTTGGGCCGAGACAATTTCCAGCTGGGTAAAACAGTTGAGCTGCCGGTTGAGTGCGAAATAGCGATCCATCACGCTCGCAAAAATGACCAGGCCACTGCCGGCAAAGGCCTGTTCATCGAGCGTCATGCGAATCCCGATTCCGGCCATCAGCGAGGCGGCCGGCAGGGTCGGCATCCAGGCCCGCACCGTCCCGCTTTCAAGCCCGACGATGCCGCGGATCTGGCGCCCCGAACTGGCCGATTGCGGCAGATCGTACAAGGACAGCATCTCCTGCAAATCGCCCACGCCGGCGCGGGTCAGCGTTGAAAAATTCAGCGTGAGATGGGCGATCAGGCGCCAATGCGCGCCGTTCCCGTTGGTGAAACGGTAGGTCGGACTTGGTTTGCGCAGCAGGCGAATGGTGGTTGTCGCCGGCACCGATTCGCAGCGCAGGTCGCCGCCCGGGTGGCCGAACTGCATCCGGGATGGCAGGTCACGGTTGGTACAGCGCAGTTGCGTCGCCACGGTTGCCGTGCCGCCGCCGCCCGCGATCGAATCTGGATCGATCAGCGTGATTCTGGTCTCGTGCCCCGGGCTGATGGCGGCCACGGCCTCGTCGCGCCTGGTCAGCCAGTAGCACCCCTTGGCGTCTTCGCCTGGGGCATCGTGTTTGACAGCGTACAGCGGGGCAAATTCGGTGATCGTGGTGCCGGTTGCGGTTTCACGGACCAGCCGGACGGCGTTCACGCTGTAGATGTCGTAGCGGGACGCTAGCGAGCTGTCAGCAAGGAGCGCGTAGTCCGGGCTGGTGTGCGTGATCTGAAATGGCACACCCGCCTTGTCGAACAGATTGATGACCGGGGTGCACCCCAGCATCAGATGGTCGGGAGAGATGGAAGCGAGCAAGCGTGCTTCATTCGAATCGGGCGCCACATCGGACAGGGCGACATGCAGCGTGAAGGACTGGCACTGTGCCGGCAAGCTGGCCACAATGGCTTGCAGGTCCAGATCCAGAAAATTGAATTTTTCGGGATAGCAAAAGTATTCGGTCAGCAGCCGGAACGCCGGACCGCCGGAACGCCGGACCGCCGGAACGCCGGATTGGAGCGTGCACCGAACGGCAACATGGCGTCCTGTTCGTCCAATCCCGCCAAACTGAACGGCGAGTTCGCCAGCGGCTTCCATGCAGCGGCACGATCGGCCTGGATGAACACGCGGGTGGTGCGCATCAGCAGCGTATCGAGCAGCGTCGCGCGCAGCGACGGTTCCGCATTGACAAACAGGCGCAGGCGCGACGGCATTCTGCGCTTCCAGTCGGGCATCTGATCGCTCACTGCAATGGTCAGCTTGAGCGCCGCGCTCGCGCCGGGAGGCAGCCATGCATTCAGTGCAGGCTCGTCGCCGTACGGGCTGAATGAAAACGTCCTGATTGCCAACGGTAGCAAAATGACGTCGTAGACGGTTTCGAAGCGGCAAGTGACACCATGGACAGGCGCGGAAAGAAGCGCGCTCCGACGCGCCAGCACGGACACCGTGTCGCCATCGGCGCCTCCTGCGCTACTCAACTGCACGATCGAATAGGACGGCATGGGCCGCAAATGATGCGGATACAGGCTTTCCAGCATCGACTCGGTGAACTGCGGGTAGTCGCTGTCGAGCCGTTTCGCGACTCGCGCCGTCAACAAGGCAAACGACTGAATCAGGCGTTCGATATGCGGATCTTTCGAATTTTCGCCGGCGATGAGCAGATTGCCCGCGGTCCTGGGATAGCGTTGTGCGAACTTGCGCAAGTAAGCGCGAAGATGCCGAGTTCGCGTTCGTAGTAGGACAACAGATCCTCCACGCGCACGCTCCGGCCAAGTTTTGATTTGAGGAAATATGCTCACACTCAACACGCTGGCCAATATTGATTCCGCTCAACTCAAATCTTGATGTTGCGCGTAGTACTCACATTGACGATTTGGTATTGCCGATGCGCCCAGCGCTTCGCCACCGTTCTGGTCGCCACGGCGCCGCGTGATGTGTGACGTTATGGCCCCAGCGCAACAGATTTCGCCGTTCATGCAAATTGGAATGGACTGGCGCCCTGGTTCATGACTATGATTGAAAACGGTAAAAGTGATACTGCTAACTTCAATGACTGTCCCTTGCCAGGAGACGCACATGAATGGTCTGTCCAAACCACCCCGCGCACTTGCTGTACTGCTGTCCGGCCTGACGATGGGCGCCTGGAGCCCCGTTACCCACGCCTGCGCCGCCGAGCCGCTGATCGCCAGCGTCTGCCTCATGGGCCTGAACCCCGGCAGCCGCCTGCAGACCATGAACAACACCTACATGCTGGCCCAGGGCCAGAGCCTGGCAGTGAGCCAGTACGCTGCCCTGTATTCCCTGCTCGGCACCACGTTTGGCGGGAATGGCAGCACCACCTTCAACCTGCCTGACCTGCGCGGCAAGGTCGTCGTCGGCTTCGATCCGCGCGACGCCACACGCACCGTGGGCGCGAATGGCGGCAGCGCCAGCATGCAGCTCACGGTGGCCCAGTTGCCGCCGCATGCGGTACCGATCGCCAACCTGCCGGTCACGCTGACCAATTTGCAGGCCACCACCACGCTGACCAGCCTGGCCGCAACCGCCAACCTGTCCGGTGTCGTCATCAAGGGGCCCGCCACGGGGCTGACCATCAAGGCAGCCTCGACATCGAACGGCCAGTCGTCGCCGGCGGGTAACTACCTGGGCAAATCCGGTGGCGGCTCGAGCAATATCTATTCGAACACGGCCACGCCGGATGCGACTTTGAACGCCGGCGCCATCGACGGCGAGCTGGCGCTCACGGTGAAGACCGGCACGACCGCGCCGGTGACCATCACGGGCAACGCAAGCACCACGGTCACCGGCGCCGGCGTGGCCAACGGCACGTCCGGCAGCGTCGGCGCCGGCGTCGCCGTGCCCACCATGCCGCCCTATCTGGTCCTGCCCTACTACATCGCCTACAGCGGTATTTATCCTTCGGGTAATTGACGGCGCAACCCGGACAGACGCATGCGTACGCTGCTATTAACCGGTTTGCTGTTCCTGTTTGCACAGGTGCACGGGCCAGCAGCGTCGCGCGACCTGCGCCCGGCGCTGATGCAAGCCGAGCGCGCGTTGGCAACGCACAACTATGCGCAGGCATACCGGGCCTACAAACGCCATGCCACCACCAATCCACTGGCGCAGTTCAACCTGGGGCTGTTCGAGCAGCAAGGTTGGGGGCGCCCCGCCGACCCGGTCGCCGCCTGCGCCTGGTTCGACCAGGCCGCGCATGGTCACATTCCCGCTGCCCAGCAATTCCTGGGCGACTGCCTGGCCCGGGGCGTCGGGCGCGCAATTGATGGCGCGGCCGCAGTCGCGTGGTATCGCAAGGCCGCCGCAGCCGGTATCGCGTATGCCGACTGCGCGGCCGGCGAACTCTACCTCGATGGCGCAATCGTGCCGCGCGATGTGGCACAGGGACTGGCGCTGTGCACCAGGGCGGCCCAGGCCGAATCGGTGCCTGCCATGCTGAAACTGGGCGCGTATTACCAGGCCGCCGCCACGCTGCCGCACGCGCGCTTCTGGTACGACCAGGCGGCCCAGCGCCACCACCACGGCGCACAAGTTGCTCTGGGCATGATGCTGAGCGCAGGCGAAGGCGGCCCCGCCGACCTGGCGCAGGCCAGGTTCTGGCTCGAACACGCGGCCATGGAAGGCTACGCACCCGCTTACCTGCCGACGGCGATCCTGTACGCCAATGCACCGATTAATCCGGACACCGGCGCGCTGGAACCGCATGACCTGGCCAAGGTTTATATGTGGAGCCACGCTGCCCGCGCCCGCACCAGCAACCAGCAAGAACTGGCCGACATCGCCCGCATAGACGCGCTGGTGATGACGGTGATGCCCGAACAATGGCAACCCGAACTGGACCGGCGGGTTACCGACCATCTGGCCCGCTACGCCGCACCCTGATTCATAGACAGAAGAGGTATTTCATGCACCGCCACGCATCGATGAACAGAATTTTCCGGCTGGTCTGGAGCCACGTGCAACAGAGCTGGGTCGCCGTTGCCGAAACCTCGCGCGGGTGCGGCAAGCGCGCCAGCCGCAAGTTGTTATGCAGCGCTGCCTTGCTGGCCGCGGCCCCGCTGGCGTACGCCGGACCGGGCGGCGGGCAAGTAACCAACGGCACCGGTACCATCAACCAGTCCGGCAGCACCACCACCATCAACCAGTCCAGCCAGAATCTGTCGCTGCAGTGGGACAGCTTCAATACCAACGCCGCCGAGACGGTCAACTTCGTGCAGCCGTCGCGCAGCGCCATCGCCGTCAACCGCATCACCGACACCAGCGCGACGCAGTTTTTTGGCAAGCTCAACGCCAACGGCCAGGTCTGGCTGATTAATCCGAATGGCGTGCTGTTCGGGGCCAGCGCCCAGGTCAACGTCGGCGGCCTGGTGGCGTCCACGCTCAACATCGACGACCAGGCCAGAAGCAGCGCCGCGCGCCGCTTCAATGGCACCGGCAGCGGCAGCATCGTCAACCAGGGCAGCATCAGCACGCCGGACGGCGGCTATGTCGCCTTCATCGGCAAGCACGTCAGCAACCAGGGCAGCATCAGCACGCCGGCCGGACACGTCGCGCTGGGCGCCGGCAGCGACGTCACGCTCTCGTTTGCCGGCGAGCGTCTGCTCAATTTACAGGTGAACCAGGGCACGCTCGACAACCTGGCCGAAAATGGCGGCTTGATCCGTGCAAGCGGCGGCGCTGTGGTGCTGTCGGCCGGCGCCAGGGATGCCGTGCTGGCCAGCGTGGTCAACAACACCGGCGTGATCGAGGCGCGCAGCGTGCGCGAACTGAACGGCACCATCGTGCTCGACGGCGGCCAGAACAGTACGGTGAGCAACAGCGGCACGCTCGACGCATCCGGCAAGAACGCGGGGGAAACCGGCGGCACGGTCAAGGTGCTGGGTCAGCAAGCCAGCCTGGCCGCCACCGGCAAAATCGACGTGGCGGGCGACGCCGGCGGCGGCACGGCGCTGGTCGGTGGCAATTTCCTCGGCAGCGGCCCGGAGAGGAATGCCCAGAACACCACGGTGGCGGCAGGCGCCAGCGTGCTGGCCGATGCCATCAGTGCGGGCCAGGGCGGCCGCGTGGCGGTCTGGTCGGACGGCACCACGCAGTTCGACGGCGGCATCAGTGCCCGTGGCGGGGCGGCCGGCGGCGACGGCGGCAAGGTGGAAACCTCGGGCAAGGTGCTCAAGGTTGGCGCCGATGCCAGGGTTAATACGCTGGCGCCGCAGGGCAAGGTCGGCGAATGGCTGCTCGACCCGCAAGACCTGACCATCGGCGGCTTCAATCCGAATGACGGCGACATCACCGGCCAGCAGGTCACCCAGGCGCTTACCACCAACGACGTGACCATCAAGACCGGCCCCAGCGTCTCCTGCACCGGCATGAATGTGTGCAGCCCGGGCCAGTCGGGCAACGGCGACATCATCCTCGCCACCGGCGCGCTGATCGGGTTCACCAGTTCCCAGGAGGGCAACTATGTCTGGGGCGGCAGCACCACGCTGACGCTGTCCGCCTACCGCAACATCGAACTGCGCGGCACCGCGAACCTGGACGCCAGCGGCGGCACCGGAAATATGATCCTGCGCGCTGACAATACCGGCACCGGGGTCGGCACCGTGATAATGGGCGGCAGTTCCGGCACCTACGGCAACGGCGTCGGCTTCGTGCGGATCTATTACAACCCCAGCAGTTACGGCACGCCCACCAATTTCGCCGCGCTGATGGATGACAGCAATTCGTATAACCTCATCCAGAACGCCAACCTCAGCACTTATATGCTGGTCAACGTGGTCGCCACCGTCGCCAACAAGACCTATGATGGCAGCACCGCGGCAACCCTGAGCGGGGTGCCGACGTCGCTCAAAACCTTGCCGTCGGGCGTCACAATCTCTGCCACAAGCCCCATCGCCAGCTTCACCGACAAGAATGCAGGCGTCAACAAGGCAACCACCGTCGCCGGTGTCTCCCTGACCGGCGCCAACGCCGGCCTGTATGCCATCAATGGCCTGGACGCCAGGACCGCGACCATCAGCCAGGCCAGCCTCGTCGTCACCGGTGTGAGCGCCAACAGCAAGACCTACAACGCCAGCGCCGCTGCGCTCCTGTCCGGCAGCGCCAGCGTGAATGCCCTTGGTAGCGATGTCGTCAGCGTCTTCGGCACCGGCACCGGCGTCTTCGCCAACAAGAATGTCGGCACCAGCAAACCCGTGACCGTCTCCGGTTACACGCTGGCCGGCACCGATGCTGCCAACTACGTCATCGTCCAGCCGACCGGCCTGTCCGCCAACATCACGCAGGCCGCGCTGGCGGTGACGGGCATCTCCGCCAGCGGTAAAATCTATGACGC